>NZ_JBFKZO010000002.1:0-293902 GCF_040929965.1 Blautia sp. 1033sp1_1033st1_G9_1033SCRN_220408
TACTGGGCCTTCCAGAAATGGAGCCTCTGTTTCTTAGACCCTTTCTTCTTTCCGGAAGTATCCAGGTGTTCGAAGACGACCGTATCCACGTTATACTTTACTGCCTGTTCCACGATAAAGGACGCTGTCTTTACCGCGATATTGTCATTGATGCCGTTTACCGCAGCCCACAGGCGCGGCATTCTCTTTGCTCCGTTCCTCTGGGCTTTCTTAAGCCGTCCCGCTGCATGGTCCAGACAGTCGTTTTCTGCAGGAAGGGAAAGAAACTCCCTTCCTGCGACCGTGCCGTCTGCTTCCATGACACAGCAGGTACAGGCATTGTTGATCCCAAGGTCCACGGCAAGGATCCGGGTGTTCCAGATCTCCTTTTCTTCCAGTTTTACTTTTTCCTGGAAGGAAAAGTCCAGATACCACTTCTTTCCCCTCTTCCGTAATACCGGGACACATTCTTTCCGGTCCCGGCAGTAACGGAAGATATAATCCGCATCTGACTTTCTTAAGTTTACCGTTACCCAGTCCCAGGTATTACGGACCCAGACTTTTACCTTTGCGGTATAGTCGGAAATGCGAACGTAGCAGCCTATCTTATATAAGGCAGGACAGGTAAAACCGGCTTTGGGAAAACCTGGTTTCCTGCCTCTGGTCTCTGGGTTTTCCTTTTTCCAGGACTCAAGGCGGGAAAGATAAGAAGATACAGAACCAAGGGCTTCTGCAATGGCAGCCCGGCGGTAGTAACTTGGGAACTTGTAAAACTCCTTCCCGAAGTCATACTTTACTTCCGGGCGGCCAGACGTAATGACCGTGGTCCTTTCTACTGCATTGACCCGTTCTGTCTGTGTCCTCAGCCGGAACAGTTCTTCATTCTCCAGAAGGATGACCCCTATGAAGAAGTCTACAGACCGGCGGTACAAGTTCACCGTATCCTGGAAGATACGGGTAAAACAGTCGATCCTCACACTGTAGGTAGTGAAGATATCCATAAAGGTTCCTCCTTTCGAATTTCTTATCTTTAATATGTAAGACATTCCACGAAACAACTGTTTTTTATAAGAAATCTTACTGGAACAGCGAATCTAAAGAAGCCGCTAACTCACGACTAAAGTCACGAGAATGCGCAGCTGAAATTTTCAATTGTGGGCTATTGTCTTAGAGGTAGGAGATTTCTTGCTTTTCTGCAAAACTATCCTCCTTTCATATATTCCTAATATGTCATTTTCAAAAAGAAATAGCTAATTTCTGTACCAGACTGCTTAACAGCCGGTTCAGGCATTGGTACCCTGTACACTTTTGGAGAGCCAAGCGGGAATCTTTGAGAAGTCAATTGCTGAGATGAAAGTGTCTTTTAATTTTCTTATAAAAAGCAGCCAAGTTTTCCATAAAATGACATATTAAATAAGAAACAGGAAAGGAGGTTCCGCATGCCAAAAACAAGATAATAAATTGAGAAACGCCGTAGAACCACAACAAAGGAGCCTTGCTTCAGGCCGGCACTCCAAACACTTTCTAGAAAGAAGGTATTTATGATGAATGAACTATTAGTTGAATATGATGACATTATAATTGGTAAACGTGATAACTTTTCAGAAATGTATTTTAACAAAGAGAATCGGCAAAATTCAAAAAATGCACTAACGGTTATTAGGTATTCAATCACAAAATACCTTCGCTGGTCCAAAGAAGCCGTTAGTGAAAGAATGACACCAGAACTCATGGAAAAACTGCACCTGCAGGATCTTATGAAATATGTCAATTTCCCAATTGAATATAGTAGGGAAAAAGATTATTTTTACTTAGCCAATTTAATCTTTACCCCCCAGAGTCTTTCTTTAAGAGATAAGACTATTCATATTTATGAACAGATTATTGATGGCAAAATTTCAAAATATCCTAAAGACTATTTTTCTGGAAGCGATGGCTATGTCAGAGCAGGTATCTGCTTACAATATATGGTCACACATTTTGTATCATTTTCATCCATCAATGAACTTTACAGTATTTTTGCCTCAGAAGAAGGATATTCTTTATTAAAGAAATATAAACTTCTTACCACTTGCCGTGAAACCTTTGAAACACCTGTAGATTTCCTTCACTTTGCGCTTCCAGATCACCAGAAAAACAATTTTTATTACAATTATTACCGTTTTAAATTTGGGCGTGAAATGATTGCACCAAATGGCAGGAAACAAAAAAATCAATATAACTACAAGCTGGAAGGAGATTTAGAATGATTGTCAGAATATATAATAAAAATTACAGAATTCATAATAACATAGCCATGTCTGCTAAAAAAACAATCCTGCGAATACTGGAGATCGTAAGAATGCATTCAGATAACCGTGGGTTCAGTGCCTATTATGTAGGTTTTGTTGTTATGATGTACATTGTATCATCTACGATCTTAAGTGAGTTCAGTACAGATAATATAAAAGAAATCTCAAGCGAAATTGAAAAAGGCTCCTCGGATTGAGGAGTCTTTTTCTTGGAGCCTGTTTCTCATTTATACTTCTTACTTGCATGATGTTCTACGTCATCTTTTAAATACAAAGATCTTTGGGATGGGTCCAGTTCTTTAAAATTATCATACAGCTGCTGGTCTATTTTTTCGACAGGGCCATGGATCCGTCCATCTTTAAAACCTTTCTTCTTTTTTTCTTTATTAATCTTGCAAGTCGCAAGTGACAGAATACATCCAACAATAAAAAATATTACAAATACCATCAATAGCTGGAACCGGTTTGAAAAAAATGAAATTCTAAATAATTCCCAAGTCATGTCATGAAATCCTTTCTGTGTCATAAAAATCTTTTTTGTCAATATCCAGGGTTCTTGGTTTTACATGGACCGTAATGTCCGGAGCTGCAATTTCACGCATATTGGAAGACTTGAGTCCACTCTTATCTTCTTTTACACGGATAATCTGTTTTTCAATCAGCAGTTCTGATGTCCCATCTGGCATCTCCACTTCTACTTTTACATCATAGTTCTGGTAAACAATCTGCCATTCAATATCATAGATCCGGACCTTTCGTTTCAATGAATATTTACCCGGCAGTTCTGGACAAAATCTATATGCAAGGCTGTCTGTAATTGGATACTCTGATACTAAAGCATTTCCAGATGGACTTAGAACTGAAAGAAGGATATCTCCTTGTACTGTATACTTTTTCAAATTCGAATGGTTTTCTGCATCAACAGAATCAATTGTTACATTGACAGTGACCCCCTCATTAATTGCTGTAAAACCTGCAATATAATCATCCACTCCTTTTAATATCTGATCAGGTGTTTTACTTTTATCAATAATTCCCTTATCGATCATGTCTTTTAAAGTATTCTGTATACCTGTATCATTTTTCCACATATTGTACATTTTATCATATAAATCTTTCTGAGCCGTTGTCCATTTTGATCTGTCCACATCCCAGTTCATGAAAATCTTATTGATATCTTCATTATAAGCATCCGAATCCATAATCTTTATCTCACTGGAATCAGTCCCAGGGATTCCACCAGCTTCAAGCTGCTGGATCGCCTTTCGTATATTTTCTATTTCTTCTTCCGTCCATGTACGGGAACTGCCATCCGGCATTTCGTCGCCTGCCAGGTCCATTTCACCTTTAATCCAGTCATAATAGTCCTCCATGAACTTGTCAAGTTCTTCCTTCTGTTTCTGAGCAAAGGATTTATTATTTTTCCTAGCTTCCTCTACCTTATTGAATGCGTTTTTCTCATCCTCTGTAAGCATATCAAGATATTCATTGATTACATCCTCATCTGCTTTTTTCTTTGCCATTGTCTCACTGATACACGGAATAATAAAATCATCTACATAAGTATTTTTATCCTGGCTTCCCAAAAGTGAATCCCAGATATCTGGGGCTGTTGCCCATTTAGAAGGGTCTTTGTACTCTGTGCCGTCATTTTGGGGCTTATACTGGTTGTAGCATTTATTACAGATCACATTTCCAGAAGAATATAAGTGGCATCCATACTCTTCGGTATACATATACTCTGGCATTGCAACTTTACTGTCAAAACTTTTCCCGCATATTCCACATGTTATTTCACTGTGGGAAAGATTATCAAAGAATTTTTCTATTCCAGACATATCTTTCTGTTTTTCTTCTATGAAAGAGCCGAAAGCCATCTGCGTCATACTTTTATTTTCATAGCAGAATTTTTGCAGATTATTCCCAATGATCTTACCGCAATCGCAAAAATCATTAAATCCATAAACCTTTCCACATTTTGAACAGACATATTTGATATCCTGATAATTCTCTTTATCAACACTATAGAGAAGTGTATCCTTAAGAAAATCTTCTTTATCCAGACGCTCCAGGTCTTTAATTTTACTCTGGTCACCTTTTGCTGCATTCATCCGGTATTCATCTTGTACATGTTTCAGTATTCCGTCATAGAAAGAACTTCCATACCCAGTTTCCCCCATATCTTTTCCGGCAATATTGTCTGCATTTTCTTTAGAACTGCTTCTGACCCAGTTTAGAAAGGCTTCCCCAGCTTTACGCATTTCCTCATAGAAATCATCCCCCGTACCTATTTCCCCTGTAACAGGGTTTTTTCCTTTTAAAGCTTCTTCTAAAGCTTTCCTCAGCATCTCAGCAGCTGATTTATTTGCTTTTTTCTGCTGCTCCTGGGCATTTTTCTTTTCATTTTCAAACTTTTTCTGAATCTCTGAGTTCTGTGAACCAATTAATTTTATAAATTCTTCGTAGGATAATGTTTCTTTTTTCCTGCTTGGCAGTTTTCCTAAAAGATCTTTATCTGATACCAGGCCCGAAATGATTGAAGTTCCATCGTTCAGCTTTCCATCCCCTGAATCAATCAAAGTTCCATTGGAAGATATTTTTTCCTTGTCCTGGGTGTATTCTTTCGTCACCTCATCCATGGACCTATAATCGTTTTGAACCCGGAGATCCGCTGCTGAGATACTGACAACGTCACCCACATAAATATCGTGGTCTAAAGATGATGCAGCGTTAGCATTCGTAGAAAACAGCATTACAGCGGTTACAGCCATTGCTGTCAGTGATTTTAATTTGTAATGCATAAGGATCCTCCTTTTTATTTTAATATGTTATTTTTTACTCAAAAGAAAAAAAAGACAAGGGACATTCAGACCCTGCCTTTTTCTTCAGCAAAATATACAGCTTCTTCCGCTTCTTTTAAGATTTCTTCATCTTGTACGATGTCCGCAAGTAAAAATCCCATATCACCGCTTTGCTGTGTACCGAGCAGATTACCTGCTTTCCTCAGATTGTAATCTGCTTCTGCAATTTCAAACCCATCATTTGTCTTTTCCAGTACTTCCAATTTTTCACACGGTTTATCAGAAGTATTGATAAAGATACAATAAGACTGGTCTTTTCCTCTTCCTACCCTGCCCCGTAGCTGATGCAGCTGAAGCATACCAAAATTATTTGCGCCTTCAATGATGATCACTGTTGCATTTGGTACATTGACCCCGACTTCCACAACCGTGGTTGCAACCAGGATCTTTATTTTCCCAGAAGCAAAATCTGACATCACTTCATTCTTCTTCACCGGGTCAAGTTTTCCATGCACCTCCCCAACTTCGATACCCGGATAACACATCCTGAACTTTTTCGCTGTTTCTTCCACACTCTTTTTCCCATCATCATCCCCTGATACCATAGGACAGATTATATATGCCTGATGCCCTGCCCAAAGTTCCTTTCGCAGGAGATTATATGATTCTTCCCTGTTATTTTCATCCATTGCATAATTAATGATCGGGCTCCTTCCTGCCGGTTTATCCCTCATAATAGAAATATCCATCGCACCAAAGATAATATTTCCAGTAGTCCGGGGAATCGGTGTTGCAGTCATGATAATGGTATGGACAGGGCGGCTGCCTTTCTTTGACAGGGCATCCCTTTGTTCAACCCCGAACCTATGCTGCTCATCAATAACCGCAAGGGCAAGATCCTTGTATGTAACTTTATCCTGTATAATCGCATGGGTTCCAATAATGATCAGGCTTTCACCGGAAGCTATTTTTTCCCGTATCTTACTTTTTTCCTTTTCCTGCAGGGAACCAGTTAATAACACAGGATGAAATTTTTCCATCTTACCTGTTTTTTCAAGAAGCCCACAGAGTTCACGGTAGTGCTGTGCTGCGAGTACTTCTGTCGGCGCCATCAATGCAGACTGAAAGTGGTTATCTGCCATGATTACCATAGACAGTAACGCAACCAGTGTCTTTCCACTTCCAACATCTCCCTGAACAAGCCTTGCTGCGACCAGTTCCTTTTCAAAATCCTTACGGATATCTGAAACTGCCTCTTTCTGTGATCCTGTGAGGTCATACGGAAGTTCATCCAGGATTTTATCCATGGTTGGCGAATCATGAATACGGTAATAATTAAGTCCCCTGTGTTCTGCTTTATCCTTTAGTGCAAAAATCAGGTTATAAAATTCCTCAAACACCAGTCTTCGGCGTGCTAATCTCTGACACATTGCGTCTGCTGGGTAATGAATGCAACGGATTGCATCCCCTTTAGATATCAGCTGATACCGTTTTAGGATCTCTGCATCCAGGGTTTCTTCTGGATCTTCCATCTCGATCAGATATTTCTTTACAAGCTTAAACAGAGTTTCATTTGTAAGCCCTTTTGTAAGAGGATAAACAGGTGTCAGGGAATTCATAATCTTCTGATATTCCTCTGCTTTCATGAATGTAGGCTGCATAAGGTATTTTCTTCCTAAATATTCATTTACGGTTCCAGAGAAAACATAATATGAACCGTATTCAAGGATTTTGCTGATATAAGGCGCATGGAACCATTTGCAGGATGTTTTCCCTGATTGGTCTTCTATATTCAAAGTCATAAGACCTTTTTTTCCTTCATATGCCCTATGGTTAATTCTGCAATATATAGAACATTTTTCGCCAGCCTTCATATCAGCTATCCATATAGGAAATGGATGTTCTTCATACCTTCTCGGATAATGTTTTAAAAGATCATCTGTGGTCTCTATCTTCAATTTTTTTAATAAATTAACTGTTTTTTTATTTATGCCATCTAATTCTGAAATGAGCATACTTGCCTCCGGAACTGAAATTTCTTTTAATATGTCATATTAGACATATTGGAAGATATTTTTATAAGAAATTTTCAGTTCATCTTTTTTCGAACATTAGACAGTGTATGGTAATATCTTGTACGTATCTTTTCTTTATCAATCCCCAATTCTTTTGCAATCTCACTAAAAGATTTACCTTTAAATATTCTTAGATATATAATACTTTTTTGATATTCCGGCAGTTTTTTCAAAATTTCTATCATTTGCTCAAATTTAATTTTGTTAAAAACAGCTTCTTCAACCATACTGTCAATTTCATAGGTATTAAAATAAGAATCCAAACTTTCCGTTGAATATGAATCCAAATATACCATACCTGCTTTATTTAATAACTGACGCTCTCTTTTAACAATTTTCATACTGAGGCCTGTTTCTTTTACGATATCTTCATCTGTAGCCAATATCCCTTCTTTTTCCATTCTTTCTTCTGCATTCATAACTATACGCCTAACTTTTGCGTAATGAGTAGAAGGTATATTTTTTAAGTAATAAACGTACCCTGTCATTTCATGCAGAATATACATTCGGCTATATGTTGTAATTGTATATGATCCATCATAATATGCAAGCGATTTTAACAAGCCAACCACTCCACACTGATAAAGATCTTCCAGATAATCTAGCCTGTATGAATTAAAATAATCATGTATAAGCGAGTAAATGTAATTATTATAATACCTAATTACCAGATCCTTAGATTTCTTAGATAAGAAGTTATCATCACTATGATACAGTTCATACAACTGATGGTCTGTTAACCTTTTTGTCTTGGTGCAGTAACTTTTTTCAAACATAATTCCATTTTCTTCCAGTTTTTCCCTAGCATATGCTGATAATTCCAAATCGTCTGAAAGTATACAGCCTTTTAAAATATTAACATTTTTCAATTTCATAAAATCTCCTCCAGATTATTATTTCATTCATTCTGTCAGATAATGTCAAAAATGTGCTAGGTGAATCCAGATAATTATATTTTTTCTTAAAAGAAATGCTTTTATACAATTTGAGTCTGTCTAATTATTCCAGTGAATTCACGCATTGTACGCTGACGCTTAGATGCGAGGGTATTCTCCGCGGCCAGGATAAAAAAACGCCTAACTCACAACTTAAGTCATAAGCTAGGCGATAGAATCAATCAAAAATGAATTTTATGAAACTTGTACTTATCTACGGAAGTTACAATCTCTTCATGATCAACAGAAGCTAAAAGTATATGATCATAACGTTCCATAACCTCTTCAGTCAGAAGCGTTCTGAATAAGGAATTGATAGCATCTTTGTCCATTGATTCCATACGGTCAAATACCAGGATTCTTGTCCCTGAAATGGTAGAAATCATATCCATCAAAGTGAGAACTGCAAGCTGTTTTTCACCATCAGACAGAGCTTTCAAAGGAAGGAAACAAGTTCTTCCGTGTGGACGGCATTTTACCTCAAGGCCGTTATCACCCATTTCAAAACGGATTTCCGTATCATGGAACACAGTCTTAATAAATCCGTTTGCATGGTCACGGAAAGGCTGCAGAAGAAAATCCAGAATCGTATTGGTAAGAAGTCCCTTCTTAGGTTCTGCTTTCAATACAAGACCACAATACAGTTCATACATTTTTTTCAGAACGTGATACTTATCCATTGCTTTACAACATTCATTAAAAACAGAAATCTGCTGTGCATACATACTGTATCTTTTGGATTCATTCAAAAGATGTTCTGCAGAGGGAACAGGTTTTGGTTCAACAGGAGCTTCCGGAATAGATTTTTTAAGTTCCTGAATACGGAGATAAAGATTACGCCTGTTTTCATATTTCTTGACTTCTTCATTCATCCGGTCTCTTCTCTCCAATATTTCAGAAAGCTGCCGTTCCATGATCTTCTGCTGTTCTTCCGTCTGTTTAATATTGTTTTCAATATCCCTGATATTATTTTCGATATCCATCTTGCATCCGGTTTTATCAGTATTACAGGTCAAACGGTCACATAAAGGACAAATCTTAGAATCCAGATTCCTTACCATCTTATAAAGAGGATTGCAGGACTGTCTTAAACTGGATATATTCCGGACACACTGTTCTATACTCTGCCTTGTTATATTTTCAGAATTCTGAATTTCCCGCAATGCATTGGCGTCATAATAAGAGACCTGTCCCATACTGTTATACTCTTTGACCCAGGCTGTATACGTCTGGATAGCACGGTTTCGTTCATCGACTCTTTTTTTATAGACAACCCAGGATTTTTCCAATTCCTTAATAGCTCCGAGTTCCTGGTTAACGGTATACAGTCGGTCCAAGACTGTATTATTATCAGGAAGTGGCAGTGTTCCTTCATAGGTTCCTCTTTGCAGCCATTCATTTTTCTGTCTGTTCAGGACTGCCCTGATTTCAAACAGAGTCTTATATACGTTCGTAACATCTGCAATCGTGATTGGAGCAGGGGCCTTAGGGAACAAAGGCCGAAGGATTTCCGTTTCTTCAGCAGTCAGCCCTGCAAGCTCTCTCAGTTTTTCAAAATCCATCGTAACAGGAACGACTGAAATCAGGTATTTTGCAAAATCAGGCATCTCCATACCAATTAAGACTTCGGATGATGTTGTAATGTCCAAAGCCTTTACAGATCCCTGCAGACGGTCTTCAAGAAGTTCTGTTAAAACTTTTGCAGTAACTTTTTTCCCATTAACAGTACACTTGGAAGGTTTAGATTTCCTTGCATAAAAAGTTGTTCCATCTGCAAAAGCAACTTCTAGTTCTTTTATTCCAGAAATACGATATCCATCCGTTTTACCAGTAATAAAAAACTCCCATAATGTATTCTGTTCCATTCCGACAAAAGCGGGATTGCTGATCCCAGAAGGTGCAATCTGAATATTTCCATATTCGCATTCAGCTTTCCTTTTCTGAACATTCTGGACAAATATTTTTTCCCTCACATTTTCTCCGTTAATACGGTATGTATCAGGAAGATAATACTCTCTTCCAATTTCTGTATCCTGTCCATCATCAACAACAGCAAACACGGCTAGATGATCTTTTCCATGGCGAATAGGATCATCTGGCAGAGATCCATTTAAAAGATATCTGAGTGCCTGCTGCAGGGAACTTTTTCCTTTTCCATTTTTCCCAATTAAAACATTAATTTTAGACAATTCATATACACCATCCGGACAAGATTTAAAGTTTTCTACTTTCAAATTTTTGATCTTCATGTTGAGATCTCCTTTCTTCATAAAATATATTTCACATTTAATATGTAATTCCAGATGATTTACAAAGAAAAAAGCCACATTTCTGTGGCTCATTCCTGTTAGTTACGAGGTGGAAAATAGAAAGAGACTTTGTCTCCGTCTATTTTAAGACCTGCCTGGAAATATTTCTGTTTTTTATCACTAAAAAAACCTTCCAATACCGGAGTCTGCCCTGCTGTAAATAATGCTTCTGCCATATCCTGTTCCATTCTTCTATGGCATATCTCATAGCTTACAATAGGCTTACATCCTTTTTCACATATCCATCCGTATGGGCCTTTGATGATCTTCCCTCCGCATTTCGGACACCTTGCATATAAATCAGGCATTTCCGCTTCTTTGGATGCAAATCGTTTAAACCCAACTTTATAAAAAGAACCATCTGCAGTTTTTTCTTCTTCCAGAACAAGAGTTGCTTCAAATTTGGATCCATCCTTTTTGGTAAAGCCTGTAAGAGGACCAATTTCCCCTTTGTTAAGAAGTTTTTTTACCTGGCTTTCTGTAAGCATCTTTCCGCAGATTTTACCAATGGCAAATTTACAGCCGTTCTGATATTCCGAACATCCATATCCCCAGTTCATCTTTCTAAGTGGGTGACCACACACCGGGCACATAAGCTCTGTTTCAGTATTTTTCTTTACCGGATCTTCAAACTGTTTAAATTCATGGTCCATAGTCTCTTTCACAGCTCCTTTTACATAATCCAATATTTGTTCCTGAACTTTATCAAAACACTCAGACCCTTCACGGACATGTTTCATGTGGAGTTCCCATTGTGCAGATAGAACTGGATCCGTGATACTCTGGCCATCCAGATACTGGATATAGGAAATTCCCATAGGCGTCATGTAAAGGCCTTTTCCTTTTTCCATCATATAGCCGGTAGATAACAGGTCTGAAATAATCTTTGCTCTGGAAGACGGCATTCCGATACCTTCCACCTCTTTCATAATTGTTTTAAATTCAGATTCCGGCATATATTTTTGGATGTTCTCCATTTCTTTCAACAGAGTTCCCTGTGTAAAACGGGCTGGAGGTTTGGATACTACTTCATGGACATCTTTTTTATCAATATCCAGTTTCTGCCCTTCTTTTACATCAGGAAGAAGGTTTTCTTTTGGCTTAGTATCAAAGATAGCCGTAAATCCTTTGTCTACAACAGTAGAACCTTTACATATGAAAGGGTTACCATCCACCTCAAGATAATATTTTCTTTTTTCTTCTATAAGATCTGGAAGAAATATTGCAAGAAAACGTTTATAGATCATTGTGCAGATATCTTTCTCCCCTTTGGACATCTCTGTATAATCTGGTTTCTTGCCAGTGGGGATCAGTGCATCATGGGATGTTTTATTTACTTCCGTGTCATTAACAAAGCGCTTACTACTGGAAGCTTTCCGAATATCTGCCGGGGTAATATTTTCTACAACCTCTGAAAGCCCAGGAACGGCTGCAACAGCCTTTAAAAGTACAGGAAATTCCTTTGCTTTTTCAGAAGAAACGTATTTACCCTCTGTTCTTGGGTACGATACGACTTTTTTCTCATAAAGAGACTGGATGAAATTCAGCACCTGCTCAGGAGAATATCCATACTTTTGTCCAGCTTCATACTGGACATCAGTGAGCTTGTAAAGCTGCTGTGGCGGTTTTTTTTCATTTTTTTTCTCGACTTTTTTTACAATGGCAGTATCACCAAGACTCTTAAGAAATAATTCCGCATCTGTTCTTTCCGGATATGCAAAATCCTTTCCTTCTTCATCAATCAAGGTCGCTGTAATTACCGGATCTGCAGTAATGATTGTCGGAAGATAAGAACTTTTTTTTACAAAATTATCAATCGCACGGCAGTTATCATATACGAGCTTTAAAGTGGGGGCTTTAACCCTCCCAACTCTCATATTCATGTTTGTTTTGACTGTATATGCTACAGACAGGTTGAATCCAATAAGCCAGTCGAACATTGCTCTTATCCAATACGCCTGTGTCATACCTACATCACGTGGGTTTGTATGAAAATCTGTAAGGTTTGCAAATGATTTCATGATTTCTTTACTTGTCAAGTCCTTTTCAAAAAAACGAAATACCCTAAAGTTCTCAAGGTGCAGATATTTTTCAAGGAGGGCGTAAATTCCATTTCCTTCCACATCACTGTCGGTACCTACAATGATCGCATCGTAATTTCCATTTTTCAGCATATCACGAATCTTTTTTACAATATCTTTCTTTAATGGTTTTACAAGAAAATCATCTGGAACCATAGGAAGTGTAAGATCTCTCCACTTTTTCTGCCACTGTGAATATTCTTTTGGTTCCATAAGACCACATACATGTCCTGCGAGCCCAACAAAATCAATCTGCCCGAGAGGACAGCCTGCTGCCTCATAAGCACCTTGGGCAGCCTGCATGGAAGATAGTTTTTCTGCTATATATAAGTACTTCATAAGAACCTCTTTTCACAAATTTGAAATCCACGGAATCTTCTTTTCCTCTGAAAAATCTGTATTTTCACGGATGATTTCCTGAAGGATTTTCATTGATTTTTTTTCTTTAGGTTTTACTGGATCAGGACCCGTTTCAAGGATCCATACGACAAAGTCATAGCACAGTTCAAGGTTTGGAATGATAATGTCGTTAATTTCTTCCTCAGTCGGCCACCATCTTTTCCTTTTAACGTAACAGTTTTCAACAGACTGGCATAATTGCTCATACTCTTCCATAGACATCTTAATTCTCTTCTTATCTGATACCAGTTCAAAATTATCTTCCAGGAGTTGCTTTAAGTTCTGATATTCCACTGAGTTTTCAATGTCTTTATGTCTCAACAACAGGACAAGGATGAAGCCAAAATGATATTTCACCAAAGGTTTAATACATTCATTTGCCTGTTTTACATTTGGAAAATCCTTTATCTCAAGAAAATCAAGCTTTTCAGCTATTTCATACGCTTTTAAGTAATCATTTAAGTTGATTTTCCATTTTTCAATTGGATTTTCTATATCATTCTGAAAAGACATATAATGTTCAATACCCTCATCGATTCTGTCATTTACATACTCCCTTAATGCATCCCCCTCCTCTGTTTCTGGAATACCATTCTCATTTTCAACAAGCCACGTCAAAATAGAAAAAAAATATCCGGTCATATAAGAAGATATCTCCTCAATTTCTTTTTTTGTAGGCAGTCTTGATAACCTGCATTTGAGTTCAGAAACTTTTTGACACAGCTGATCATATTCTTGATATGAAACAGTTATTTTTTGCATAGTATAAAGCTCCTTTCTACCACAGACATCGTCATCCAGTTTATATTTCATTTACAATATGTCATTTTTTATGAATATCATCTGCTTTTTATAAGAAAACAGGAGAATACTCCAGCCTTTAAACGCAACGCAGGCAGCGGGTAAGTTCACGGAAAATAAGCAGGCACCGTTTCCGATACCTGCCTATTGCTCATTTGGATACAGATTTCTTATCTTTTAGAAATTTGTCTGACTACTCTGAACAGCTGAAGCCAACAGCATGCAGCTAGTTTGTTTCGTAAATCTGTCTGTTCGACACGTGGGAATGCACTGCTAGATTTTCAGAGATGGGCATAATTTCTTTCGGGACCAAATCTTTGATGATAGATTCGTTAATTGGTTTCACCTTCCAATCTGCATATTTTTCATCTGCCTTCTGTGGTTCTTTCTTTTTGGCCGTAAAAACAGATGTGCTTCCCGGAACACTAGACTGTGCTTGAATTTTACTCAATCTTTCAGCAAGGATACTGCTCTGCTTGCTCTTCATTCTTTTTTCATTTTGAATAGCTTCTTTCTTAATTTTTTCTTTACGTTCAGTTTCTCCCTTTTTTCGAGCCACATCATTAGGGTTTTCAGTCTCAGGTTCTGTCTGTTCCTGATTACCAGGATTATCTCCAATATCTACTCCAGCGTTTCCGCTAATATTACCGCTAGTGTTTCCACTAAAATTGTTATTTGTCTGAGGAGGCTGAGTTTCAGGGGTATCAATTTGTCGGCTTTTTACATTCACCGAAATGATATTGGAACTTACAGAAGAATCTGTACCACCAATTTCCGCACTCAGATTAGATGCAAAAGCTGCATTATTTGTTTTCTTATTCTTTTTATTGTCATTTGCAAAAACAAGTTTTCCGGCTGTTTTTGTAGCAATCTCACTTCCATCTGGAATAATTTCAAGCTTTACCTCAGAAACCTTGTTTTTTCCAACTTCAATCTTGCTTCCTGGTTTAGATTCTCCAAGAAATACCTCTTTTCCATCAACCGTTGCTGTCACCTTAATATTTGACGTTCCAATAAAATCTGGAATTGTAATCTCTTTAAGAGTAACGAAAGTTGGTGTTGTAATGCTGTAAAACAAGCTGCTGGTCTGTCCATATGCAGTCATATTGATAGAGTCAAAATTAAGTGCAAATTCTTTATCGAACTCAATGGCATCAGAACCGTTCTCCTTGTATTCTTTGCCTTCATAAGTTAAAGAAAGCGCCGGTTTTCCAATAGAAGCAGTTTTAAATTTTGTGGAAAGGCCGCTTTCAAAATCTGCTGTATTTTGGTCCTTTGTGACGTTTACCAATGTTTTACAAGAAACTTCGCTAACCCCTTTACCAGCAGATTCTTCATTTAATTTCAGTACTACGGAAAAATTAGCTTCCATACCAGGGTAAGAGCTGATCTTAGGAATAAAAACAATTTTTGTAACATTTGTATATCCAGAAAGATCAATGGAAGCTGTAATAGGAACTTCCTTTTCGCCATCACTGCATGAAATCACTGCTTGTCCACCTTCAAGATAGGTATTTGATCCCACATCGATTCTTTTTACATTTAAAGAAGGATCTAATGTGTATGTTATTTTTGAATCAACAACATCCAAATATGAAACAGAAACCTCCTGTACAAAATCATCAGTAGGAGCAACTTCATCATTTTCCTGCTTCATCTGTAAAATGACCGAATTTCTGATGTCGCATTCCGTTTCTGGTGCCTGGGTTTCCGGTGCCTGTGTTTCCGGTGTCTGGGTTTCCGGAGCCTGGGTTTCTGGTGCCTGGGTTTCCGGAGTCTGAGTTTCTGGTGCCTGAGTTTCCGGAGTCTGAGTTCCTGGTGCCTGGGTTTCTGGGGTCTGAGTTCCTGGTGCCTGGGTTTCTGGGGTCTGAGTTCCTGATGCCTGGGTTTCTGGGGTCTGCGTTTCTGATCCTTGGGTTTCCATGGTCTGGGTTTCCGATGCCTGTGTTTCTGAACTTTGGGTTTCAGAATGAACTTCAGCCTCAGTATCTGCCATTACAGTTTCATTATCCGCATAAACATTGAACATCGGAACAGTACCGCATATTACAGACATAGCTGCGCAAGCTGCACAAATAAATGGTCTAAAAAATTTTTTTACCATTTTCATATTCTCCTCTCTAAAAAATTTTATGATGGAATCTCATATCATTCTTAATATGTCATTTTTATTTTAAAATAACAAAAAAGGCAGCCTTAGCCACCTTTTAAACCTCCCCGGAATATTTTAAGTTATACAATCTCTCATAAGCCGTCGCTACAACAGGTAAAGAGGTTGTGCATTCATCAGACTCTACGATATGCACAATCATATGAACAAAAACCTGACATTCTGTTTCCGGCTTCCTTAAATGAAAATTATCATCTCCAACATTCCACTGACCAGAATGGGAAGCTATCATTCCTGCAATATCTTTTCGGATAAAATCAGGAAGTTTCTCTTCCCATTTATCACTTGATAGATAAGTAGCAACATATTCCGGATGGGTAAACTCCTCCTTTTGACCGTTTCCAAATACCATTGCATCATGTAGGAGTAGCGCAGAACGGATACAGTCACGTTCTGATGCAGTAAACTTTTCCCTGAAACACTCCAACCTGAAAAGTTCATTTGCTATCACCATACAGCTCTTCGTATGGATCACGATTTTATTGTCCAGGCCGTTTATCCTTTCAAGAAAATAATCCGGCATGTATTGCATAATTTCCAGTGTGAATTCTCTGATTTTCGTACCAACGGTTTCAAAAGAATTCAGCTCATTTGAAAAAATATCCAACACTTCTTTTTCTGATCTCATAAAAGTTCCTCCTTATAGGGCGTTTTATAAAAAACTCCTTTATTCATAAATTTCACTTCATCTTTAATATGTATTATTCATCAACAACACACAAAAAAGCAGCTAAAGCCGCTTTTTCACTCATCCCCTTCTTCAGAAAATCCAAAAGTTGCAACCGCTGCCTGAGTTTCCGTTTCAGATTCCGTCTCTGTCTCTTCTTCCGTTTCCGCCTCTGTTTGAATCTCTGTTTCCCTATATACTTCAGAAGCCTGAATTTCTGTTTCGGATTCTGCAGCTGCTTCCACTGCAGAAGGTGCAACTGAAGATACCTCAGAATCGCTCTCAGTGATTGTGGAAGAAAAGAAGGATATGCGATCTCCGTATTTAACAGAATCAAACCCCAATCCACTGAATTCAAACCAAGAATCCTGTGCGATCTTTTCATCCTTGTCCATGCGGCGAGCACATTCCTCAACGATTGATAATTCCCCTACCGGATTCAAAGATTCATCTGCAACAAGAAGATTTCCATCTTTTGTATATCCATAAACAATGCCTATAGATTCTCCTGCATTTGAGGAATAAAGGGAAACCGCAACACACTGGTCAGCCTCTATCAGCTTTCTTACCCAAGAAAGGTCTTTTAAGGTATTCATATTCTGACCAAAACGTGAAGGATCATCCCGATTAATGAATGGACATCTAAGAGTGGCCATTACGTTATCCTCTGTTTCAGTCTGTGTATCAAGGGTAGATGCCTTATAGCAGGTAAGGATTCCTCTTTTGTCAGGCAAAATCTTTGTCAAAAACCGTCCAAACCCATTATCATCAAAGTATATCGTATTAATAAAAGGAATTTTTAGACAGTGTACAAAAGAAATCTGTTCATTGTACAGGCGTATTTCGTCAGAAGAGCCAATGTACCAGGCGTCTTCATTTTCACGATGCTGCAGTTCATAATGTTTACCATTTTTGTATCCGTAAGCGTACACTTTTTCAGGGAAACGTACCCATCCTGTATAATTACAAAAACGGTATCCCCACATGGTCCGAACGACCCCTCCAAAAGTCTTGGATTTGTAATCATCCGGCCAGAAGATAATATCATCAATCTTATAGGGCGTACTGAGTGATGTATCGTTCTTCTTGTCATCATTCGCAACTTGTTTTACCAATGCTGAGCTTGCATTGACAGGTGAGGTTTCTGTGACATACAGTTCAGCATAATCTGTAATTCCATCGTTATCAGTATCGCTTTTCCACGGATTAGTGCCGTTTTCTGCTTCTAAAGCATTACTTAATCCGTCTTTATCAAAATCTGCATCCGGATGATCTTTTAAGTATGTCTGATAGGTCTTTATAGCGGAAACATCAGGAGTAATCGGAACAGTATTATCTGTACTGGTATGATAAAAAAGAGGTGGCACATAGATAGCAAGAACAAGGGCTCCTAATACACCCGCAGTAATAAGTCCTGTCTTTTTTCTTTTGGTCAATTTTTCCTTTACCGCTTTTCCATCAACTGCATAGATAACTGTCATTTTAATTTTTTCACGTTTTTTATGACTTTTTGCATCTTCCACTGCTCTTGCTCTGTTTCTTAGTAAATCATCCAATTTTCTCACCTCAAACTTTTTATTTTAATATGTCAGATTTTTAGATTTCTGTCATTTTTACGAAGAAAAGGCGGACATATCATTCCGCCTTTTCCATATCCACCATAGATAATCCCTTTACATAAGCATCAGCATTACCTTATATCGTATCCAGGGGCACTGCCGGAAACAGTTTCCATATCAATTCCACAAGATAACCAGAGTTCTAAGAACATATCCGGATTCTCTGGATAGCTGATTGAAGCTGCTTATATATCAGGCTACTCATCCCACCCAGCCACCGCCTTGGATTTGCACAGGCTTTTTCCGGAAGCCATTCACAAATACCTCAGGCTGATTTTTACAGCAAGATAAAAAGAGAGGAAAATAATGAGTTATGGTCTGATCAACGAAAAATGATATCAGGAAAAGCAGATTAGAACTAAGGAGCTTGATTTTCTGCCGTCATGCAAAAAGCAGTTTTTCTGATAACTCTACAGAATCCATTGCATTTTTATTGACGCACAAATCCCAGATATTTCCATAACAAGTCCCCGGCTCAATGACTCCTTTATGTCTTCTGTTTTCCATCGTACATCTCTCCCTTCATTTACTGTTGGTGGATATATGATCCAATATTCAAAAATGTGCTTCACATTTAATATGTTATTTTAAAAATTTAGCAAGAAAAAAAGCAGTCACAAAAAACTGCTTTCTCATGCTGGTTTCAGCTGGTATAGTTGGTTTTTCTGGAATTTACAGATGATAACGGAGTTATCAAATTTGACAGCTACCGCTCCCGGGATAATCTGAATAATAGTCCCCTTTCCATAATCTTTGTGACATACCCGCTGCCCCTTCTTAAACCTCGGTTCTTTTTTATCTTCATCCTTTTTTTCTTTCGCTCCAAACATTTCGGAAACAAAACGAGATTTATGAGTAGACTCATTTTCTGTATGTGAAAGATAAAGTTCTTTTTTCGCTCTAGTTACAGCAACGTAAAAAAGTCGGCGTTCTTCTTCAAGATTGCCCTGATCAATGGATCTTTTTGATGGTATCGTTCCATCGTCAGCCCCAAGGATAAAAACGGTATCCCATTCCAGACCTTTTGCCTTATGCATAGTCGAAATGGAAACGCCTCTCCTGCTTCGATTCTTATTCATCTGATCAATCTTTGCGTTTACTTCACTCGCATATTGAAACCAAGCTTCCATGGTCGTCAGAGCATTATCCTTGATATCTGTCAGATAAGAATCCAACATGCAGGTCAATTCCGTCAGATCCATGTTACGGTATGCTGCATAGTTTTTAAGATAGGCATCATATCCAGCCATAGACCTTACCATGCGGATAAAATCGACAGGATTATTTTTTTTCAAAAGCCTAAGGTTCTGGAAGAAATCATGTACTTCTTCAATTGCACGGTTACGTTTCCAAGGTTCCCAAATATTTTTGTACACGATCCGGGCTACTTCATTTTCATCCGGCTCAACTTTGTAAAGATTTTTGAGGGGAATGAACCGATTGGGTTTATTGATCACCTGCACAAGATCATGACCATTCCCCGTATGTTCGGCCAAACGATAATAAGCCATAAGATCATTGAATATCCAATGCTTATAAGGACTAACTATAACATCATTACTATGAAATGGTATATTTTTCCTCATAAGAACTAGAGAAAGAAAACTTGCCTGTTTATTATTTCTGAACAAAACAGCCATATCTTCATAATCCTTCTTCTTTTCACTGTGGATTTTTTTTATGGCACTAACGATATTTCGAACCTCCATATCAGAAGTCTTAGCCGGCATCTCTTCTATGATCCCTTCCCCAGTTTTGAAAGCCTTGATATCCTTGTTAAAACGTGTTTTATTATTTTCAATAAGATTTTTGGCATGCTGCACGATACAAGGTTCTGAACGGTAATTCACGTCCATGTATATTTGTTTACACGAAGGGTATGTTTTCGCAAAACTGAGCATGATCTCAGGTTTTGCCCCTCTGAACTTATAGATAGACTGATCATCGTCTCCTACAACGCAAAGATTTGCTTCTTCAGGTGAACCGGCCAGAAGATACAGGATATCTTTCTGCAGGAGATTTGTATCCTGATACTCGTCTACAATGATGTAACGGAAACGTTTTTTATAATACGAGAGATAATCTTCTCTTTCCGACAACAGCTGATAACATATTTTGAGCATATCATCGTAGTCGATTTTTCCGATGTACCGTTTTTGTTCTTCATACAGCTCATAAATTGTTTTAAATTCTGATGTTGGACACGTTTGGGCTTTATAGGTCTTCCAATCAACTCCATTATTGTTAATGACAGAAATCTCCCGGAGGCAGGAAGACGTAAAGTCTGCATAATCACGTATATCCATTTTCAGGACTTGTTTCTTCTTCAAAGCGTCAAGACCTTTCCGGACAATCATCCATCCTTCACTTTCACCAAGAATATTATCAGTCTTTAACTTATAAGCGGCTGAGATGATATTAAAGCAGAAAGAATGGATCGTGGCAAACCAAACCTCTTCTCCCTGCTTGTCTTTATGTGAAAGTTTCAAAAAACGCTCCTTCATTTCAGATGCAGCAGCTCTGGAAAAAGTCAATACCAGGATCTGCTGAGCAGGAATACCGTGTTCAACCATGTATTGAACTCTTCTTACAACTGTAGATGTTTTTCCACTTCCTGGGCAACTGATAAGGATCACCTGTCCCTCCGTTGTTGTAACAGCCTTTTCCTGAGGTTTTGATAATTGCATATATATTCTCCTTTCTTCAAAAAAAACTTGTCATCAATAATATGTCATTTGTCCCAGAAAACAACATTTTTATCCTGGTCGCGGAGAATATCCTCGCATCTAAGCATCAGCGTAGGTGGCGGGAATGTTCACGAAGGCCGGAATGAAGTCAGGGGAAGAAATGAGCATATGCTCACAAGGCAAAGCCTTGGGAGGGATAGCGCAATGGATGACCTTGACGAAATGGAGACCTTAATATGCTGTAAAAAAAGCCGGGCGTCAATTTGACGGACGGCTTCTGACTCCCTGGCGAAGGGCGGGGTCTGGGGCAGAGCCCCAGGATACGGGGTGCAGGGTGTCGTTACATCCTGCCAGGGTTTGGGGCAGAGCCCCATGGTTTAAAAACTAAATACATTAATATATTTTAATATACTTAAATGTATTATAGAAGGAACTCTATATATCCAGCAGAATTTCGGAGAACTACTACTTTGTAAATGCTAGAATACAGTTCAACTAATTCCTATTGAGGAATTATTATGGAGGAAATATCGCGACCATAAGGATGCAATTTGCAAAATTTCAGATTATAAATAGTGATTTTCCTTTACCGCAATTAAAATAAATCATCCTTATTTTATAATACAAGAGTGATTATTATGATTTAATTGTATTTTACAAAGCAAAATTAAGTTGAGATGAATTAGCTGAACACTAAATAGAATTTTTGATACTCAAAAAAGACCTGATGTAACCAGATCTATTTCGGCCTTATGACTGTCCTGCATCGTGAAATTGTAATACCAAGTCAGACCATTTCCTAATGGCACTAAGCTTCTGTGACTTTATTTTGAAGCAGAATTTTAGTAATATTATTCGAAGTTAATTTCTTCTTAGAAAGAAATGCATGAAGAAATTCCTCAATAATTGGAAGTTGGTTAAAATTAGTCAAAGACCACTTTCTACCTATAATTGAGTTCTTCACTGCTTTATATGCTGTTATAGTTTTCCCTATAATGTAGCGTAGCCATAATGGAATATTTTTATCCTTTATGAGGCTACCCTTGAAGCGTTTATTCCCCCATATACAGAATTTTCCTTTAGAATAGGCAAACTTTTCCTGGCATTCGTTTGTAGCTTTGATGATTGAATAGTATTCTTCTGAAAGCTCTTTTACTTTGTCCCACTCTTCTTTTCTTTTTGGCATAGAATCATGAATAATTGATATCGCTGTTTGGTAATTTTGTTTTGCTTCTTCTACCAACACTTCTGCTTTTTTCTTGTTACGGAACATGAGTTCTGCAAGCTGTTTCGAATCATGTACCTCTTTGCATAGATGGATGCCTTCTTCTTCGCATGAAGCCGAAATGATATTGGACACTCTGGAAAAATTATCGCTGGAAGCAAAAACAATATCTTCCTCTGTAAATCTAAGAACAATTCCCTTATTCGACCTTCTATGTTTACTCTTCCCCCATACTTCTATGTCACCATTATAATTTGACATAACAGAGTGAACAGCATAATCAAAGGTTCGGGAGGCACAGCCATTCCAATTCATAGTTTCCTGTTTCAGTAGGTTATGTTCAAGAAAAATCGGGATATTAATCCAGTCTTTCATTTCGTTTTTAGCAGAATCATTAAGTTCAAACATTGCTTTTAAAATAATATATTTAGCAGCTGGTGCAAGACTGTAAAATTTTTTTGTACGGAAAATTCCGTGGTTAAGCCTTATATAAGGAGTATCTTTGAATTCTTTACTATAATGATTATATACAAGATCTATATAATATATACCGTCTTTACACACTTTCCAGTCCTTGCTTCTCGTTGCTCGAATAATCTTCTTTTTCTCAAGCTTATGAAGTAATTCCGTAAAAGAAGAATATGCACATCCGATTTCATTACACATCATATGTACGTTCGTAACGGCAATTCCGTTCAAATCCTGTACAGAAGCTAAATAGATCAAAAAATTCATTTCCATTTTGGACACTCCGGCAATTCCCATTTCCTTTAACATAAGAAATGATAGCTTCTGACTGCCTTCTTTTTCAGAAGTATCTCTTCCTTTTAAGATAATTTCTTTTTTAGCCTGTTCAGAAGATATTTTGTTTATTTCTACAGCATTTTGATAAGCATTCGTATTTCTCATAAAAAACAGCCCCCTTAATAATGGTACTGTTAATATGTATGAATTTTTGAAAAATAGCAGTTTTTATAAGAAAAAACGAACCAGTTACCGACATGTGCCTCTGGATCTTACAGGTAAAGAACTTCTCTGCTTTGTACAATGGAAGTTACCACATTGTCAACTGCTGAAGGATGCCCAGTATCCCCCTACATCGTTCCGGCTGTCCGAAATGTGCAAGAAAAAATAGAAATATATTATTTAATTAAAAAAGGAGAACTTTCAGCATTTAGTGCCGCGAGTTCTCCTATTTTTAAATTGTATTTAATTTTCTGGCAAAAGAAAAAACGACGTTTTGAGCCCTAAAAATATTTTCTGTTCCGGATGCTCCGGATGCCTATTTTGCATTTCTAATAGATCTCAACTGTTCCATTGTCCGCTGCTTACTGTTTGATTTTCTGAACTGCAGGATACGCTTTCCCTGCATTCCAATGTAACCAAATGGAATCATAGCTGCTGAAATATAGAGCATTGTCTGCAAATACCCAGGAATTGTATTGGCCGAAGCAGTAGCCAGAGGCTGACCAAAAGTTGCCATAAGCATCTGTGAAGAAACACCAGCGGTAATGGCAATCAGTTCTCTTAAGCCCAGAAGAGTTGCATTATAAGAAGCTATCGTGGTTAAAGTTTCTTTAATGATATCTTTTCTATGCGAAGGCATATAAATGGCACAAGCAGCTCCTATGATCCACATAGCCCCGATAAGGGGTGCCATGAGTATACGTCCAAAATTCTTGAAGATGCTGATACCAGCAATCGAAAAGAAGAACACTGCTACAGGAAACACAACTGCCCATACAAGCTTATTCCTTTCCTTACCGCTGGCCTTTTTGACATAAGTAAAATTTTTACGATCCTGCATATTGCTCCTCCTTATATGATATTCTGTTCTTCTGTTACATAATCTTCCACTTCTTCCATCACGTTCATAACAACAATCGCAATAGCTCCAATAATCGTCAGAATAATCCAAAGGTTTGTCTTTGTTATATACAAAAGATTGTTAAATGCATTTATATTAAATGCTAAAAAAGACTGCATAATCTGTGAGTATGTCATTATTTTCTCTCCTTTCTTGGTCGTGAAATCGTGATTCTGGTCCAATCCAATTGACGAGTATCTTCAATATTGCTCTGTCCTTTTAATTCATTATATGTAAGAACTCTTCCTTCTACAGGGCGTTCCCACTTAAAAGGAAATTCTTTAGCTTCCAGGCAGGACTTTTTCCAATTTTCCAGTTCTTTCATTACAATTTCTTTTTCTGGCTTACCAGGTACAATAATATTAATCAATCTGGTGAAAGAAACTATTTTATTGCATTTAGCAAAAAAATCCGTTTCATTACACTTTGCTGTTTCGTATTCATAATACTCACGGATTTCTTTTCCATTTTTCCCAATATACACAAGAACAATGTCCGGAATATAAGAAGACTTTTCTCCTGTTTTGACTGTATACTCCTTAACACGTGTCATGTAGATAACTTTTGCATCTACTTTTTTTACATATTGAGCTTCTTTCATCATTTCTGCAGTTTTCTTAATGCCGTAACCATGTTCAAGAGTCCCATGGTTTCGAATAATTGCATTCATTTCAGGTTCTGCGGGGTTTTTTTCAAATAAATAAATATAAACATCTCTACCTAGAGCTGTAAGCCGATACAAAGAAAAGTTTGGACTTCCAGGTACAGGACATTTGACTGATTCAACTAGCTCCCCAGGCCATTGCCCTTCTCCAAATTTATCTTTTTTAGTAAGTGCCTGCATTCCAGTTCCCAAACGGCTTTTAACAGGATCCATTGGATACTTTTGTTCTGCAAAATTAATTAAATCTGGCAAAGAGGAAGCTCCTGTTTCACCTAAAAATCTTATGGTGATTTTCTGTGAATCAGTTAATTTTTTTACCACCCTAGACGTTGCATCTATCTGATTTTCTAATACTTTTTTTACAATTTTAGTTGTTTCTTTCTTTGTATTAAGAGTATTCTTAACCGGTATAGATGCATTTATATTTGTTCTAAATTCATGATTCTCATGGAAAGGATTGGCAGATTCAATAACAACAGAGGCAAGACTGTCTGAATCTTCTTCTTCAAAAGACATATCTGAAGTATCCATATCAATGTTTGCTAAATCACTATCAGATACAGATGAAGATACGGAAGAAATGACCTTTTCAATATCCTCATCATCTAATTTACCTGTTTTCAATTTTTCCTTCAGGCTTTTAATTATTTCATCTTTGTAAGCAGCCTGCTCAGACATTTCCTTTTTATGAGATTCTTTCATTTTATCAATCTGGAGGTTAAGCTGTGCAATTGTTTTTGTTCTTTCACCATTAATATCCATCAATCTTTTATATATTTTTTTTATTGATGGAAAATAATCCTCAAGACTTGCCTGTGCCTGACTGATCATTTGAGGAAGAGGAAGCTTGAACCAAGGAATTTCCCCTTCTTTTTCTCTTTCTTTTTTTAGGATTGTTTCGCATAAATACTTTGTACTTTTTTCAAGCTGAACTCTTTCCTCCATCATAGTTTCAATTTTTGCATTTGCCTCATCACGTTCTTGTTCCAGTTCTCTGATAGATGAAAGGGCCATGGCATATTTCCCTTTAAGCACCTGATAAGATTCAGCCATTTTGACCACCTCCCGCATCTGTTTGTAATGTAATTCCGGATTGTATATTTTCAGATTCTGTTTCTTCAGTTTCTGTCTGACTTTTTGTGTCGTTAGCGCCTTCTTCCGCTTGCATTGTTTCAGACTCTTCAAGTGAAGATACTTCCTGTTGTTCTGTTTCCTTAGAAGAAGTATCAGAAGAGATCCCTTCTATAGTTTGCTGAACAAAACCATCCGGAGACCAGTTTTCAATATCAGTCAGATCATACCCTTTTATTTCACCACCGAGAGTAACAATGTTCTGAGTAATAAGCTGAAAATTATCATTTAATACCTGCCGGGCAGCAATAGCCTCATTTGCAGCATTACCATCATTTTGAGTAATAGCAGCACTCATATATTGACAATATGCAGCCGCATGAGTCTGCACCCACGTTAGGAGCATATTTTTTATCTGTGTATATTTTGAATTGATAACAGCAGCATCAATCTGTGTTGTAAGTGAGGAAACAGTATCAAGTGTTGTTTCATATTCAGGAGCAATAGACATTGTATCTTCTGTACCGGCGGCCATGCGATAATCAAGAGTAAGAAGCGTTTCATATAAATTTCTAGTCTGCAGATACATTCCTACAATGGAATTGTATTCATTTTTATCTGAAATATTCGAAACGGACATAATGACGGGAGCAACCTCTCCTTTATCATTGTAATAGAATTCCGTAATAAAAGAACCATAAATGAGTACAATTAAATAACTGCATGCCACTGTTAAAAAGATCATGGAAATTCTGCGGAACATTTTTTTACGTCTTTTTTCACAAACAAAATTTTCTTCCGACATCATTTTATCTAGCTGGTCTAGCTGCAAAATATCTTCTTCTGTAAGGTGATCTAATGTTTCCGTTTTATTCTCTTCTGTTTCATAATGCCTTTGGCTTTCAACTGACGGTTTTTTAGCTTCATTTAATATATCATTACTATGTGTTTCTTCTTTTTGAGCGATTCTTTCCTGGAGAATTCCTGGCATCAGACATCACCATCCTCTCCAAAAGCACCTGAAAAGCCATCAAATCCGCCATTTCCAAGGTAATCCTTATAATTGAATTCATCTCCATATTCATCGTCTTCCGGATACCATGAGTCGGATCTATCATCTGGTACAAAATTATCATCTGGTTCCACCCAGTTTTCGGAAATATCTTCCGAATTTGGATCTTGCTCTTCTTTCTCTTCATCTGTAATATCGGATTTTTCGCAATCCTCATTTTCCATATCAAGGAACTCCGGGATTTCATCCCTGTCATCTTCAGTTTCGATTGTAATACAGTTTTTGAGGTACTCAACTGAATACGGAACAATTTCCATAGAAGAATCTTTCTTCTCACATAGACTTCCACAATATTCACATGTTTTCATCACAATAAAATCTTTTCTTGCCTGAACAGCTCCGTCTATGTAAACAAGCGATCCTTTTTTCAATGCCTCATAGTCTTTGTCAGCTTGTACTCCAAGTGACTTAATCCATGGAAAATCAGCTCTTACACTTGGATCGTCATCTCTAATAAAAACTTTTCGATTAATACCGAGCTGATAAGTACATACCCGTCCCCCGTTATCTATAGGATTATATGCAGGATCATTACAGAGATTTCCAATGAGAAATATCCTATTACTTATCTCTGCCATCCAAAGAAGCCATTTTTTCACAATTGCTTTCTGGGGTTCTTCCTGTATTAAAGTCTGAATGTGATAAAGTCCATTTTTAAAACCAAGATCTTTTATATTAAGAATCTTGCCTTCAAAAGTTTTCCTTTCATTCAGAATTGCGAGAATATCTTGAACAGATTTATGTCTTTCTTCTTCTGTTATGTTGATAATCTCCATATGTTTAGGTGTTAATTCCGACAATCGTACACAAAGAGGATGAACAAAAGAAATTGTTCCTTCATAAGTGTTCCGTTCATTACAATTTGGACAGATAAAATGTTTTTTTGCCCTTAAAGTACAGAACACCCCTGAAACTTCTAACATATCACCAATAGCTGCTTTTTTATCTAACAGATAATCGATGATCTTTTTATCCCTTGCGATTACAAGCACATCATTAGTTTTTATATCCCCACGCTTATTTCCATCAGCAATCTGAGGCCTGCTGACTACAAGCAGAGATAATGTTATCTGTACAACATTTTTTTCTTCTCCAATAACTTTTCTAAGTGTTGTAATCTGACCGTTTAATATAATTTGATTCTGTATAGCCATAGATTATACCTTTTCCAAATAACTTGTATCCTTTCTATATTATTGATAATAAGCGTTTGCCTCACCAGTAAGCGCGATTATGCAGTTTTTCATTTCTATGGAAGATTCCTTGGCTGCTGTTGCATCACTATTTTTTAGATTATCCAAATATGTGTTAAGGACATTTAAGGCATCTTCTGTGATGTCAAGAATATTCTGTCTGTCAGTATCCATGCTTTGAGCTGGCATAGTAACAGCAATCTCATCTTTTGCAGCTGAAACCTTTGAGATAGCATCTTCGGTTCTTTGAATTTCTTTAGAGCATTCATCAGTTCCTGCGGCAATACTTTCTGCCATTGCCATTCTTGTTGTAAGAACATTTTCAATCACAGATATTTGTTTTGTCAAAAATATGCTATATTCAACAGCTGACATAGCCACATCTGTGTTGTAACCATCTTCTGGTGAGGAAGATGTAATTTTTTCACATCCGGTAACAGAATAAGCAATAAGGATAGTACCTATAATAAACCCCGTCCTGTAAATAATCTTCACAAAAAAGCCTCCTTTTCATTTATATTATCTAATATGTCATTTTTGTAAAAAAATATCATTTTTAAAATTTTCTTATAAGAATCAGCCAGACTCTTTGAAAAATCACATATTAATGGTGAAACTAAAAAATCGGCATATTATTTTTTGAAAAATGCCGTATATGACATGTAAGAAGGAGGAAAACATGGTTATTTTAAAAGACTATGCAACTAAAACTGAAATCCAGGAAAGAAAGAATAAAACCGTAAACGGTTTTTGGCCAGTTGGAATTGATTACGGTTTTTCTGGAGTAAAAGGATTTGCTCCAAACAAAGTATTTTGCTACCCGAACTGTGCAATTAAGGTAGATGATTTTTCATCACTACTAGAGTCTGGTGTAAATGATATCCTTTTAAAGGATAAAGAAGGATACTGGATAATTGGAGAGAAAGCGAATGAAATGATCACTCCTGCAAACGCTATGAACTATGAATCTGAGATGTATGAACGCAACCGTTATTTCTCTCCTGCTTTCGGAGCTTTGATGAAAGCTGGACTTGGGATTGCGATTCAATCTAATGCTTATCAGACTTATAATGGCGAACCAATTTTTGTCCAGACAGGACTTCCACCGGAATATAAAGAAATGGATTCTGCTGATTTGAAAGAAGTAATTGCTGGAAATTACGAATTCGACATGAAAATTGGAAAAAATCCTTTCCGTCATTATAAATTCTTTATTAGTGAAAACTACGTTTTTATTATGGATCAGCCAATGGGTTCACTCTTCTCCGCTATTACAGATAATGATGGGGTACAGGGACAGTTCGGAATCCAGGTTCTTAAATCAAGAACTCTTGTGCTTGATCCAGGATTTAAAACCCTGGACATTTACGATATTTCTGGTGGAAGTGTATTTAATAAGCCTGCAACATTCGACAATCTTGGAATGCATGAAGTTTTCGAACGTACCGTAAATGGCCTGAAAGGTGCCAATATTACTGTCCTGGGCATGCAGAATGCTCTTAAAAGAGGATACGTTACTGTCCTTGACAAAAAGAGGATGATTAACAAAAAGTTACACTTTGACGATCTTTTAGAAAAGAATACAAAAGAAGTATGCATGGAAGCGGTACAAAAACTGGTTTCTCTTTATGATTACATGCAGAACCATGATTACCTGATTGTAACAGGCGGAACCGGTAATGCATGGTATCCTATGATTAGAGATCATTTCCGCAACATGGAGAACCTTACTATTCTGAGTGCAAACAGAAATGATAAGATGCTTTCCAATACTTATTCTAATGTTAGAGGATACTACTTCTCGCTCGTCAGCATGCTCCTTCATCGTTTTAAAAAATAAAGGGAGGTGTAACAGATGCAGTTAGCTCTAAGATTATATTATCCCATAGATGCTGACCTTATTGCCATACGCCTCCGCGAAAAAAGACGGTTTACCAGTTTGATCAGGGATAAACTAATCAGACTGCTGGATTCTAGCGAGAAAGAGTTATCTGAAAAAGATATTTATCATATACCAGAAAATATCCGGAAATATGTCCGTATTCCAACAGAACCGATAAAAGTCAATTTAAACTTAACAGAAGGACGAGATGATGTAATTATTGTTTATTTGCAGAATGTGAAACCATCTGTGAGAAGCGATACTGTTAAAGCATTATTTAGGATGTGTCTTGATAATTATCGAGATGATTTATTTCCTATAGGATTATTTCTTGATAACGATAAGTCTTGTCTTGCAAGATCTTCAGTTAGAACAACAAGTTTAAAAGAAATAGAAAAAGTTAAGGCCATAAAAGGTACAGTTCCTGAAAGAATAGCTGTAAAGAAAAAAAATGTTGTTACTGTGAAAGAAACAGAAAAAAAAGATGAGATTGTAAATGACATCAAATTTTCAGAGCCGGATAAAAATGTTTTAATTAAAAAAGCTCCAACACCGGATGAAGAAAATTCATTTGAATCGGAAACAAATAAAATAAATACAGCGAACTCAGAAATTGTTTCCGATAAAGATGATGTTATTATTATAAAAGATACATCTCATAACACTGATTCTTCAAACGAAAAATCTTCTCTTTCCATGGAAGCTGAAGAAAATAGCAATAATACTGCATATGAAATGTTTTCAAAACTATTAGGCTATTAAAAGAAAGGAGGCTAAGTATAATGTTCTGTGTAAATTATGAGCATTATACTTGATGTATATGGAAACAAATTTCTCAAAAAAAACAGTCTATAACGATAAGATTAAAACTTATGTTAAAAAGATAAGGCTTGTCTGTGATGAGTATAAAATCCCCATGTTTATGACTTTTGCCGTAGAGAACACTCCAAAGGGAACAAAATATGTTACTGAAATGCACAGTGCAGCAGCATGCAATACTGAACTTACCAACGACCGTCTTGTAAAGCATGCTCTTGTTATGAGTGATTTTGAAGTAGTACCTTCACTTTCACAGCCTATCTATGAAGATAATCTGGAGGGCGCGAATGATAGTATTGACTTTGACTTCTGACTGCTCTGCCGGACACAAGATTCTGGCAGGTTTCCAAGTCATACAAGGTATCACACCCACCGACTGTTTGACAACTGGCTGTCCGGAATGTATGTAACTCCTGCCATACAAGATTTCCAGCCTATATCCTTCCCACTACACCGGTTGGATCCGGACTTGCACTGGTTAGAAACGTGCACCGCAAGGCGCACTGCAACGAAAGCAGAGGGCACAAAAGCACCCTCTGTTTTCTCTCCAGAAGTCAAAAAACAAATCTTGTATTCAAAAATGTAGTCAGCATTCGACAGATCCAACTAAAACACCATGTACAATACATCTAACAGAACTGTTTCCTGTGCAGGTGGAAAGAGACATAACATAGTCAGTATCTTTTAAAAGATCCGTTTGAATTTTAACAACAGATTCTTTTTTCATAGTTTCTATAGCGTCCCCGAATTCATTATTGTTCTTGAAATCAATCCCATCTATTCCATATTGAGTACGATTATATGGATTTGAATTACACACTGAAAAAACCTTATATAATAGTTTATATTTTGGAGTAATGAACCAGAACACGGGATGTTCATCTGCATATTTCTGATCTCTGAAAGATTTTAAACCTGCAAACATAGAACCGTTATTCATATTATGTCCGTACAAGACCGAATGATGATTCAATACTCCTGATTTACAGCGGCAGTCCATAAAAATAGTTCCAGGAAAACTATACTGTTTATTAAAATCTTTATGCAAATAATCGGTATTATCCTCACTTTTTACAACAGGGTACGAAATATCCGTCTTAGGAATATAAATCCAACCAAGATAATCTGTATTTTGATCCAATAACTTCTCACTGTCTACGTCTAGAGGTGCATACTCATCTTTTACATAACTGACTCCAGACAATAGGGCAGAAATTTCAGGGGTATCTTTTCCTGTTTTTGTGTAATCATCTTTAAGTCCATTATAGAAATCTGAACTTTCTTTATAATCTTTAAAAATTGGTCCATAATATGTTAGACATAGTCCGATTATAACAAGAGCAGTTGTTATACATAGTCCTCCTAGTATTTTTTTTTTTCATTTTTTATCCTCCCTAGTTTCGATCCACAGTCGATATTTACGGAATCTGACACGCCGGGATAATCCTGACTGTGGTTAACCTCATGTCAGCGGGGGGATACCGATCTTTCTCCGCCCACCGCTGCCATTAAGTTTCTTTTACAATTCATCCCACTACCTACGCTTCGCTTAGAGGCAGGGGATTTTTTTGCATTTCTACAAACCGTCTTCCTTTCTAAGATTCATGACAATATTTTAGTTGCCCAAACAGCATTAGGCCCTATATCACTGGTAATAATTCCGGCTTTTGTACTGTAAGCCTGAACAACTTGTCCATTTCCAATATACATGGATACATGATAAACATATCCATTTTTTGCGTAGAAAATCAAGTCTCCGGGTTCTGCATCACTGATAGGAATCTGTGTTCCATATCCAGCCTGATCACATGCAACTCGCGGAAGGTCATAACCAAAACTGGCATATATGCTCTGGACAAATCCAGAACAATCAGCACCGTTTGTTAAGCTAGTTCCTCCCCATACATAAGGATTTCCAACAAACTGGAGAGCAAAATCCACTACAGATGATCTGACTGCTGAAATATCGTCTGCTTCTTCTATTGAAGTCAAAGTATAAAAACAAGCTTTATTATTTTCAGGTGCTATTTTTTCTTGTGCTAAAGAAAAAGAGCTTTCAGATTTTTTAGATACTTCAACATCAGCATAATGGCCAGAGATTACATTTTTCTTTGCAATAAAACCCCTGACATTACCAGATTCCACAAAATAGAATTCGTTTATATCTTTGAGTATATAAACAAGTCCGTTTTTTCTAATAGATCCTATAATATCTGCTTTTGTTGCATCTAACCCATCGTAAATATCTGAATCAGCCTTTACAATAGCATAATCTTTAGGTACAACTACTTTATAGACAGAAGTATTTGTATAAGTAGTGGCAGCATTATCGTTTAATGGTAATATTGAATCAATATCCTGAAGGGCTCCGTTTCGAGATAAAATAAACTCCGCAACATTACCAGTGATCATATCTTGCCTTTTCACAAAGCCTCTACAGTCACCCGATTCAATGTATACCCATTCAGCTTCGCCATCTGCAAGAATATATACTAGAGAACGTACTTTAGCTTTTCCGACAATTCTAGAATTTTCACGTTTTTCTTCATATATAACACTGCCAGCTTTTACAATCGCTCTGTCTGCCTCAACCTGTGTAAAGCGGAAGTCATTTGTTACATGTTTTACAGAGATGATATTTTGATGAGCAATAAGTTCTTCATTTGTGGCATAGGGGGATTGCTTAATGCCTTCCAATTCTGCTGCTTTACGAGCCTCATCTGGGCTATCAATAATGTTAGCGTCTCCTGAGTGTGAGGTCAGACTTTTCTTTTCGGATGCCTGTGTCTCCAATATCTGTATTTCTGATGCCTGTGTTTCTGGGGCTTGTGTTTCTGGTGTCTGTATTTCTGACGTTTGTGTTTCCGGTACCTGTGTTTCTGGTGCCTGCGTTTCTGGCACTTGCGTTTCCGGTGCCTGGGTTTCAGGTACCTGTATTTCTGGCGTTTGTGTTTCCGGTACCTGTGTTTCTGGTGCCTGTGTTTCTGGCACTTGCGTTTCTGGTGCCTGGGTTTCCGATGCCTGGGTTTCCGGTACCTGTATTTCTGGTGCCTGCGTTTCTAATACCTGGGTTTCTGGTGCCTGCGTTTCTGATTGAATCTTATCTTCTGTAGCAAAAACAAAGGTATTTGAAAACATACAAGATAAAACTCCTAACATAATAAGCTTGTTCATACGTCGTAACAAATCATGATACCTCCTTAATATTTTCTTTTTTAATATGTTATATTTGACATCCAAATAGCAAAAAAAAATGACAGGAATACCTATCATTATCGTCAATAACCTCTTTTCACTCGTGGGTACTTCACATCCTCTGTGCGGTTAAAGCTGACAGATTTCGTGAACATTTCCCCGCCTACGCTTGCACCTAGAAGCGGGGGAATGTTCACTAAGCAGGATATCACTGCTGTCTCTGGATTTGTGTCAGGGTTATCTTCCCAAATACCATATAACATTCGCACTAATATTATCCGGATAAACTCGTAATTTCAAAGCTGTTTCAACCATAGTTTCAGCTGCCTCATCAATGGTTTGAGTGTTCATAAGAATATCAAACAACGCTTCTTTTCTATAAGCATAATGAATGCCATCTGTAGTCATAATAATAATATCATTTTTTTTCAATCTTAAAGCTCCAGTCTGTATAATAGGAAGAGGTGTTATTCCGATTCCGTTGTAGAGACTCAGCCTTTCTATAGCAGTATAGTAGTTTTCTTCACTAATCTGCCCGGAATCGACCAGTTTCTGAGCTTCTGTGTGATCTTTAGTAAGTTGCTTAACTTTTTCATCACGAATAATATAAAGCCTAGTATTTCCTGCATGAGCAAATGTTAGCATTCCGTTTCTTTGAAGGAATGCACTTGTCATAGATGAAGCATAGCTTAATCGGTTTGTTTCATCTCCAAGTTTGAATCCAATAAGAACATCATTCGAAGATAAAAAAGCTTCTTCCATAAACATCCGTACATTATTAATAAATAGCTCCGGATTTTTTTTATATAACCGAGCCAGTACTTTTTGAACCTGGTTGGAAGCTATTGCCGACGGACGGAAATTGTCTTCTTTAGAGCCTGCACCATCAGCAATACAGCAAAAAAGATTATCACCGAAGCTGTGTTCGTCAAACAAAATATAATCCTCATTTACTTTCATATTAAATCCTACATTGGACTTTCCACTGTAGAAAGCGTAATCCATTGCCATTATTCATCCTCCTTAGTTTCTGCCGTAACAGCTTCGTGAACTTACCCGCCGCCTACGCTAATGCTTAGAGGCGAGGGTATTCTCCGCGTCCAGGATAAAGATTCCTCCTTAACACGCAAAAAGGCTACAGGGATTGTCTGCAGCCTTAAGTCTCATGGTTATTTTGCAGCTTCTGTTGCATCCTCAGTAGCGGCTTCTGTGATTTCTTCGGACTCTGCAAACTCTTCCGGAAGTTCAGTTTCAGACTCTGTTTCTTCAGTGTCTGTATCCTCTTTAAGCTCTGAAAAACCTTTTAATAATACTTTTTTTGCATCAGTGTCATTGAATTTAACTTTGATAGCAAGAACCATATTATCCTGATCGGTAGAAACTCCAATCATATAACGTTCTTTATTGATGACGCCCGAAGAAGTTAGGAATGTTTTACCAGCAATCTTAACCTCTTTGTTTTTGCCTGTAAGATCAAGTTTTTCAATTGCTTTGAAACGTTCAAGGATATCCTCTTCGCTTTCGTGATTCGGGTTTACTTCTGCTGACAGCTGGACATATCCCCCATCACTGTCAAGTGCAACCATTTCACTGTCCGCAACTTTTTTGTCATCGCCATTACGTCCGTAGTATTCTTCCATTTTAGCATTTTCATCGATTCCAATTGTTACATTCTCTTCTGGAACATATTCCATTTTAAGGAAATCACTTTTCCATCCATCTTTGGTGAGTTCTCCTTTTACATAAGAATAGTCTGAAAGAAGCGCTGAACCCTCTACAAAATCACTTTCCGTCTCTGCTTCAGTTTCTGTCTCACTTTCGCTTTCTACAACAGTTTCAGCAGCGGTCTCACTTTCAGTTGCTGTTTCATCTGCAGCAAAGCAAGGGACTGTTGTTCCAATAACAGCAAGACTCATCCCGAAACCAAGCAATAACTGTACTGTTCTTTTTTTCATGATTAAATCCTCCTAATTATGATTTCTTACATTTTTTTGATGTAAAACACATCCATAATTAATATGTCATTTTAGCAGTAAAATAGCTGTTTTTCACTGCATTACTGCTGTTTCAGACGGAGCATCCGTCTGAGCATCTGAATTTTCCTGTTCAGCCGTGGTGTCTTGTTCTGGTATGAAAATGCTATTTGCGACATCAGTGTAAGTTGCTTTGAAATCTGCATTATCAGCACTACTTACAGCATAAATCTTAATGACAGCCGTATCTTTTTGTATTAATCCGACATAAGTGTAATATGTCAGATTGGGTTCAGTATTGAACACCATAAGATATTTCATGACAGAACCATCTGCCAATGTAACATCTTCCTGACCCTTGACTTCTCTTGTGGTATTTCCTTCTGTAACCGTTTCATTCACAATTTCAGTATCAATACTGCTGTTCTCGATAGCAAAAACATTTAATTCATCAAACGAAGACTTCATATCTACATAGAGATCTCCACTTTCTCCTTTAACAATAGAATAGCCTTTAGGCGTTGTTACCTGATATTTTCCTTCCAAGGTCCAGCATTCGGCTTCCCAGTACGGGTTTTCTGATGTACTGAAGATATTCTTCTTTTCGAAAGAATCAATCGTTGCAACATCCGTATAATACAATGTAAAGATAAGAACCTGCCCGTCAACACCGGTTCCATAAGTCTTGGTCTGTGTCTGATTAATTATAGAAGTCGCAGTTGCATAATTGTTTCCTGCAAGTTTAATCTGCTCCCCAGCGTTCACCTCTTCTGCTGCACTGTCAGACAGATATTGTTTTATAATATCTTCCGTAGAAGAACCGTTGCTTTCAATAGATGAAATATTAAGAATTACTCCATCTCCATATGCATAGGCTTCTTCCTGATATTTGCTTCCAGAATCTATATAACTGCCTTTTAATTCATCTGTTTTAGCAGAATCAAAAGTAAATAGATCCTGTCCAAGGATCTGAATTCCAAATTGCTGGTTCTGGTAGGCATTTTTATCTCCAAGAATCTCTCCAGTTTTATAATCTGACGCAGCAGTTTTGGTATCCTCTTTTTCAGTTTCCGGTTTTACTATGGCATCAGCGTTTGTATCCGTAACTATAATACTTCCCGAAATTTCCCCTTTAGTATCTGTACTATCACCAGCTGTAGCTAAAAATGGCATTGAAACATCAATTCTCACAAATTGTTTCGTTTCTCTGTTTATATAGAAGTCAAAATGAGTACTTCCGCAGACAATATCTGAGTATCCATTCATATAACAGTACCCGAGGAGTGCTCCTATATTATCATCGCTGTCTAAAGACAGATGATAACAGGCATTATCATTGATCACGGTATCCTCTTTTTTGTCACATTCATCAGAATAAATCAAGTTAAAGATATCCTGATAATCGCCTTGTATTTCCTTCCATTTTCCATCACGTGCATATAATACAGAGTCGGAATCCATATACACCCCGTTTTCTTCTGAATCCTGAGAAGAAAAGGCTGAAGATGAGGAAGCAAAATTTTCAGAAATCTGTTTAGATCCTGTAGAATCTTCAATTTGAAGTTCTACATTTCCTTTACGTCCTCCTTTTTCAACAGAAACCTGTACATCTTTCAAAGACGCTTCTTTCAGAGCCTTTGTTTCGGTTTGAACAGCTGTCTCTGATTGAGTTTCTGTTTGCGGAACAACAGGTTTTACTTCTGTTGAGGCTTCTGTCTTCGGTGTTTTTTGAGGTGTTAGGGAACATCCTGTTAACACAGAAGCCATGGAAAGGCTAAAACATGTCATTGCCAGTATTCTTTTTCTTAACAAAACAAACTACTCCTTTCTTTTTTCTTTTTAATATGTAATTTTTACAGAAAAATAGCAAAAAAAGAAAAGAGCCCGAAAGCTCTTTTCCAAAATCCGGTTTAATAACTTCCAAATTTTGCAGGATGGAAACCACCACCATCAGCATTTGATCCCTGTCCATTTCCTGAAGCAAAATCAGGAGCTGGAGGAAGAGCATCTGGAAGAGGTGCTGGTTCTCCGGTATGTGAAAAGTCTCTGGAAGGACTTCCCTGACCTCTCTGAGGATCATTAAAACGCTGATTCTGGACGTTCCCCTGATGAGTATCGTAATATCCCTGACCTCCCTGTGGTCTTCCTACAGGAGCTGCGGAACCGTTATAAGAGCGCTGACTCTGGACGTTTCCCTGAGGAGTACCATAATATTCCTGGCCTCCCTGTGGTCTTCCTGCAGGAACTGCGGAACCGTTATAAGAGTGCTGACTCTGGATGTTTCCCTGAGGAGTACCATAATATTCCTGGCCTCCCTGTGGACCTCCAGTAGGAGCTGTGGAACCGTTATATGGGGGCTGGCTCTGTCTGTTTCCCCGAGGAGTACCATAATATTCCTGATCTCCCTGTGGTCTTCCTGCATGGGCTGCAGAACCAATATAAGACTGCGGTCTTTGGTTATTACCAGAGCTCGGAACATTTTGCTGATTCTGACCCTCGAACCAAGCTTTATGCACAGAGCCTTCAACTTCATTTATAGTAAGTTCCTGGTATGTATGTTTCACTCCGTTTTCATCCGTAAAATCCTTGGCATTTAGGCGGCCTTCTACTCTTGCCTCACAGCCTTTGAGAAACCTTCCCTTTTGAAGCCCATTTCCTATGTAATTGGCTTTGGGTCCGAATGCAATACAGGTATAGAAAGAGACCAGATTTTTATCATATGAATCCGATACGGCTAACTTAAATTTCGCCCGGTTTTTACTCTGATCAGTTCCTGGTGTAAAAGTTGCATCTGCAGTTAAGTGTCCTGAAAGAATCCCAATATTCATAAAGTTTTCTCCTTTCGCCGGATATTTAATTCACTCCGGTCTTCATAATTTATTAGTATCACCTTTAATATGTAAGATAAAAACTTTCTCAAGAAAAAAAGCCCCGAAGGGCTTTTTTCAAATGATAATGTTCAATTCTTTGTAAATCCTCTGTACCATATGACTGTTACGTCCGCCTTTACGTGCTGTACGGATTGCCTTCTTAAGGGAATCGTTCTCATAAATAATGCGAACTTCTTTTTTGCCTCTGGTTACAGCAGTATACAGGAGGTTTTGGTCCAACATACCAGCTGCTGCTTCCTGAAGAACGATTACCAGGTCGTCATATTCAGACCCCTGCGATTTATGGACCGTGCAGTTATAAGCGAGATCCATATCGCTATATTGCTCTCTGGGAAGGGTTATCTTTTCTTCACCGATAACAATATCCATGGAAGAATCTGTGATCTTCTTAATGTATCCAACATCTCCATTATAATACTGAAGTGAATAATTGTTGGACATCATCATAACCCTATCATTCAATTTATAGTTACGATAGCCATGCCAGATTCCTCCTTTTCCAGGATTAAAGATATTTTGTAGCAGGACATTTCCATCTTTAACACCACAGGTTCCTTTTCTTACCGGAGAAAGCACCTGTATCTTATTGATGTCGCCATATGTCTCAATCATATCCTGTACAGTTTCCCTTAAAATATCCTGAGTCTCATCCGGTGTACATTGAATGATTTTAAAACCAGGGCCAGTTAAAAGATCTTCTTCACCGTGGATGATTTTTTTTGCATTCCGATTAATAAGAGATTCTTCTGCCTGACGGAAAACTTCTGACAGATGGCATCTGTCAACACACCCGGAATCTATGATATCCTGAAGGACATTCCCTGGTTCTACGCTTTGAAGCTGGTTTGTATCACCTACAAGCATAACCAGAGCCCCATCTTCAATAGCCGCTATCAGTTTGCTGAAAGTTGATAGTCCGAGCATGGAAACCTCATCTACAACAATAACATCTGCTTTGATGGGGTCAAAGGCATCCTTATAATACTCCTTTCCATCATAAGGCTGATACTCTATCAGTTTGTGGATAGTCTGAGCATTCCTGTTTGTAGTTTCCTTCATTCTTTGGGCGGCACGTCCAGCTGGAGCACATAAAGCAAAAGTCGGAAGCTTACCGTAAAGTTCCGGCCAAAGCATTTCCAGATACTTAAGAAGCCCGTTAACAGTTGTTGTTTTTCCGGTTCCAGGATCACCTGTGAGAAGCATTACACCTGTCGAATGTAAAAGCTGAAAAGCCTGTCTCTGCTGGTTACCAAAAGCAAAACCCCTTTCCTTTTCAATCTTATCTATAAGTTCTGGATGGAAAGGAAGCTTTTTTCTGGTACGGAGAAGACGGGCAAAATTTAGAGAAGCTTTTATCTCGTCATTAAGCATTTCTGCTTCATAGTAAGAATCCGGATAATCAGGATCGCTCTTTATATATTGATGATCCTGTAAAGATTTTTCCACCACTTCTTTTGGAATATCCTTATACTGTCTGGATACCGACTTAAAAAGCTGATCGAAAGTAATATACACATTTCCTGAACTGGATTCTCTTTTCATACACCAGTATAAAATCGCATCGATTCTTTCTTCGTCAAAGACATCGATCCCCCTGTCAAGAGCAATTTGATCCAGCATACGAAACGGTATATTTACTTCTTTTGCAACCTGGTAAGGGTGATTTAGTAGCATTTCAAGTGCATTATCAGGATATTTTTTGATAAGTCTTAAAGACTGTTCATACGTCCCGTTATATTCACTTAAAAATTTAAACAGGTCCAATTCTGTTTTCAAGGCTCGTACCTTTTTAAATACTTCTGATACTGATGTAAAATCTGCGTGAGTCTTTTCAGAGATATCCGTTTCAGCTGTATCATTATTTGCTGCGGAAAAGATATCTCCGTTAACAGCCCTTGCTATCCTCCTGACATCTCTTGTTGAAACTACAGTTCCAAGACTTTCTATAAAGTCAACCGTTTCTTCATTAGAGCAGGAAGTTTCAACGATATTCCGGATATGTAGTTCTTTCCCATATTCGGAATCTTTCCAGTCTCCATCAATTGCTAAAGGCATGTTTTTCTGCTGCAGGCAAAAACGTCCTGTAGCTTTGATGTAACCATTTTCAGTAAGATATTTAGGAATAGTACCCTCCGCAGGTTTTAATAAAAAGGCTGATTGCCCTTTTTCAGAATTGAAATAGATCTTTTTTTTGTAAATACCTCTTACTGTAACCATAATTTTTCTCCTTAAACTAAAATTGGAATAGATCCTTTTTAATCATATAAAATTCCTTCTCTTTTATCGTTCTAATCTCCTTTCATCATAATAATTGTGTCATCTTTAATATGTATTTTAAAAAAGGTACAAAAAAAAGAAGCTTATATAAAGCTTCTGACGTCATAATATATGAGAAAAATGGATTTTTTTACAAAATGAAAAGGTTGTTTTCAGGATCATGTCTTGACCACATTTTACGAATATTCGGTATCGGTTGATACCATTTGACGCTGATATGTAATAGAAATCATGTACTTATGTATTTAAAATTATTATTATATTTGAGCCGTGTTTTTTCATCTTTTTAAAATGTTGTTTTTTGACCCATATCTGTACCACGTTTTAATTTCCGTTTGAGATTACTCATTACTTTTCAATAGCATTAGATGGCATTTTGATGTTTTTCCTCTGCCTATTAAAGATAAGTTGTAACCCCAGTGTTTATGCGGAAATCAACAGAATTTGCAAAATTATATTCACGCATCATCGGTGATAACTTGGGAATATCGACCAAATCCCCTGTGTTTATGCGGGTTTCAGGCTTCGCTGAGGCCGTTTTGACCCATATATTACCCATATCTGTATTCGAACTGGTATTCTGGGTTGGTTTTTCTGTTGGCAATTTAATTTCCTCTTTCTTCTGTATAGTTTTCTGAGAACTTTGCATATTCCTTTTCTCATGTTTTTTTCTAAAACACAGCACGACAGTATAATAACATGCCAAAAAAAGAGTTTCAAGCTATGATTTTATAATCTGATATCAACACAGAAAATACAGACTTTCGGCGTACCTTAATTAGATGGGCACTGTCATGACCACCACTGCACTATTCCGCTAATGATCACAAAAAACCGCCGGATTCTTCCGGCGGCTCCTTGTTACATTAGTTGTCCAATCTTAATCTTCTCTATCATGGACTGATATTCTTTTTGCGTTATTACTTTATGATCCAGCAGATTTTTATAATAGCTTATTTTCCGTTCCTCGCTACACGTATCCGGAACGATTTCTTTCTGTTTTGCTTTTCCACTCCGGTATAAACAATATGCAATCAGATATACAATCACACAAATATAGATCATTCCAAAGTTCCACACGTTATACAGGAAAGTTCTCATAGACCAACTATTTAAGATAGCATGATATGTATTAAGGCTAAAAGTAACTGACCACATGCTGAACTGTGCAAAAAAATATACGATTGCTGTTTTCTTTCGTATCCCGATTCCTGCCTTGGTCAATCTGAATGAAGAAGTGATCATGATTACTAGCGAACATATTGCAACTGGTTTCCCTATAAGCATCACCCATTCACCCCCGTCTGCATAAGAACGGAAGTATAGCAGCCTCCATGCCGTCTCTATATCATATTTAAATAGCACTTTTAGAAACATCACATAACTATATGTCTCATATATTAAAAGCAGCGTAAACAAAATCCCTGCTATATTACACTTCTTATTTCTTTTCATAATCATATCTCCATAGCCCATAAATCAACAGCTGCAAATTCTACCCGGTAGTCTCTGTCTTTTTTTCCGCAATAAAGGCACATTCCCTTTAACGGGTAAGGATCATGGTAATAACCGATTCCTTTGGAAGGTAGTACAAGAGCAGCAGTTCCAACCAGCGTTTCTCCATCATAGATCTTTGCTATTATTGTTCCATCGATAACCGCTTTTACATCCTCAAATATTGTAAAGGGTTCAGTAAGAGCAACTTTCGTAGTCACGGTACAGGTTCCAGTTTCCGATACTTCAACTTTAGTCTCTGTAAAAGCAAGTCTTTTCAAACAGGTCTGCACATCGTCTTTCGCCAGCAGTTTTGTCTTGGCACTATCAATAGATGCTGCAACTCCTCTCGCCTGGCTTTCATAAGAAACGGCTCCCATATAAGAATTCGTGATTAGTGGGGAAAAAGCCTGCAGGTTTGCCTTATTCTGAGCCCTTATCTGTGCATTTTGCGCCTGGATATTAAGTGCCGTTGCTGCTCCGGCAGCAGGACCGGCTATTCCATTTGCAATGCCTCCATGAATTGCCCAATCTTTTTCTTTTTGTTGCGAAGCATTCATCACAGCTTTTGCTCCACTTTTAAGGGTATCTGCTGTTTGCAAAAGTGCAGCCCTTTCAGCAGTAAGCATGGCAATCCGCTTTTCTCTTCCAGTCATGCCCTCATATTTCACAAGAGTTTTCTGCTCTTCTCTTTCTTCTTCCCTTTTTACTTTTAAAGAATCATCCAGCTCTTTTTGCTCTTTCTTTTTAACCAATTCTTCTGCTTCGGAATACAGATCTGATATATCCGAATATTTAATCCCATGTTTTTCGGCTATCAAGTTAGCTTTCTGTACTTCTTTTTCATTTTTACACTCTTTGATATCAGCTTTAAGGCACTCTTTGTAAAACTCTTCTTTTTTATTTTTTTCCTGTGTCTCTACTGTTATTATCTTATTTTTGCAGATCAGATTAAAAATATAAATTACCACTCCGATTCCAACTATAATAAATGCAGGTTTGAATAAGGAATTACTATTAGATGCAGTTTTAACTATACCGTAATTAGGCTTGGATGGGGCATTCATGATCTCTGAAAGAAGGACTGCTATCCCTCCCACAGTTATCACTATCCCTGAAGCTATCTGTCCCTTTTTACATATCGTTGCTTTTTTAAATGCACCATACAAAACAACGATTCCCCATAAAGCGATAATGCTTCCTATAAGTTTTTCCAAAAACACTGCTTCTCCTCCTCTTACTCATAATATTTGCTTTTTTCTGTAAAACCGTCCTCCTTTGAACGATCTTATTTATAATATATTTTATAATATGTGATATTTCTGGAAGATTGTCTGTTTTTACAGAAAAGCCTATGTTTGAATATAACATATTCTGTAGTCAAATACCATATGCTGTCAGATAAGTAATTAAATTCTTCATCTGACAGGACTACCAGGGTCTTATTTTACATACCTGGTGCCTGAAAGGGTCATAATACCAAGAACCGCTGGTATAATCGGACATCGCTTCGCTTCGGAAACCATTTGTGTCCCGGCTGTTGCAGAATGAATATAGTTTTTCTTATATTTTATCATTTATAAACTGTCATGTACAATATAGGAAACTTCCAATTCCACCACGGGCACAAAGAATAGATAAAAATCGAGCAGAAAGTCTGCTGTTAATGGCTTTCTACCCGATTTTCCTGTAAGTATGTATATTAACCTTTTACACTTCCTGCAGTCAATCCTTCAATGAAGAATCTCTGACAGGAAATAAAAACTACAAGTATTGGAATTAGACTCAGCACAGAAAGAGCAAAAACATATCCCCACTGTGTAAACTGATGCTGTCCGAAAAATCCTGAAATAGCAATGGGTAAGGTCCTTTTCAGGTCATCATTGATGACCGTATTGGCCCAGGGAAACTCTTCCCATGCGGTAAGAAAATTAAAAATGGATACGGAAGCAATTCCTGGTTTGGTTAATGGAAGAATAATCTGAAAAAAAACAGTAAATACGCTTCCTCCGTCTATATAGGTTGCCTCGTCTAACTCTCTGGGAATATTCTCTACAAATCCTTTTATCATAAATGTAGAATATGGAATAACCCATGCGACATAAAACGGAATCAATCCAGATAACTTATTGATCACCTTCAATTTAACGGCTAACTCATACTGAGGAACGATTAAAGTAGTTCCAGGTATGATCATGGTTAACATGATGAATGTGAATAAAAATTTACGTCCCGGAAATCTAAACCTGGCAATACAGAATGCCATTGCTGCGGCAACGACGGCCGCTATGGCAACTGTTACAGTGGAAACAAAAATACTGTTAATAAAATTGTTTCCAAATTTTTTCTGTCGTAAAATGTACTGGAAATTTTCCAAAGTAATTTCTTTTATTTTTGGAAAAAATCTGGGAGGATATTCATATAATGCGCCATTTGGCTTCAACGCAGTACTCAGCATATAAATCATTGGAAGAACAACAATGATAAGTCCCAGAGTGAGAATCAGGTATATGATTCCTTTATAAGCCGCTTTCTTGGATATTTTCAAACTCCCACACCCCCTAATCAAGTTTACTGTGGTCCATCATCCGAAATTGAACAATTGCCAATATTCCCAATACTACTGCAATAATAAAGGAAAGCGCTGCGGAGTAACCAAATTCACCTGTGCTGAAAGCTTTATAGTACATCCAGGTTAATACACTTTCTGTCTTATGCCCTGGATTTCCATCTGTAATCATTTTGATAGATGTAAATACATTAAAGCCACCAATGGTGAGCATTACAAGTGCAAACAGAATCGTTCCTTTTATGGACGGAATCGTTACATAGAAAAATTTAGCAATGCTTCCTGCACCATCTAATGCTGCAGATTCATATAAGTCCCTTGGAACCGTCTGCAAAGCAGCTAAAAATACTACCATATTCCAGCCAATTCCTTTCCAGGTTCCCAATAGCATTGCAACACTCATTCCCCCCCATCGACTGTCCAGCCAATGGATGTTTCCGCTGGTCAGATGTATTACTTTGGTGAGAAAATAGTTTAACAGTCCTTCGGTGTTAAAAACATATTTAAACACTAAGGATGCAATTACCCAGGAGGTGATAACGGGAAGGTAATATGCCACTCGATAACTAATAGAAAATTTATTAATATTGTTTATGAGCATGGCGACCAGAAGTCCCAGTATCATTTGTGCAGGTACTGTTATCAGCGTATACACAATAGAATTGGAAAATGCCAGGTGAAAATATGAATCTGTTAATACCTCTTTATAATTGGCAAATCCGATGAACTCCTGATCAAACATAGAGCCAAAATCCCATTTGAAAAAGCTGGTGATAAATAACTTTACGATTGGATAAATGGTAAAGAATCCAAAAATCAAAATACCTGGAAGGAGAAGAAATCCAATCTGGATATTCTGGCTTTTCTTTGTTTTCATACGATCCCTCCCGTTAACTTAAGAGTCTGTTCTTTTATTCTTCTGCTAATAAATCGTCTACTTTTTCTGCCAGTTCATCCATGGCATCCTGTGCGCTCTTCTCTTCGTTCATAACAGCACTTACAGCAGTTGCAAGTTCACTGTCGATTTCAGACCAGCAGGATACAGTAGGTCTGGATTCCGCAGATTTAATGGCTTCGATAAATGGTGCAAAATCTGCATTCTTTACGGTATCACTTTCGAGAGTAGCTTTATTTACCGGAATCTGGCTGCATTTTGCCATTTCTTCCTGAGCAAACTCCCCAGTCATAAATTTCATGAATTTCCATGCAGCATCTTTGTTTGCAGTATTAAACATGGAAATATCCTCGCCTCCAAGAACGGAATGAGAACCGCCCTCTCCTTTTGGCATTGGGGCTGTAGCATATTCAAAACCCGGATAAGAGCCTTCCATTTCGGAGATTTTCCATGGACCATCCATGATCATAGCATATCTTCCAGTTCCAAAACCGTCAGTCATTGGAATATCGCCACTGTTCCATCCAGTGATAGCACCCTCTTTATACAGATCAGCCAGTGTCTGGATTGCGTTGACGGTTTCTGTGCTGTTTAAATATCCTGTGGCTTTAGTCTGGTCTTCATTGGTTATGGAACCACCCATGCTCCAGATAAATGGGCATAAATTCCATCCAGCCAAAGCAGGTTCATCATAGCCCCAAATTTGCTGACCGTTTTCATTTTCGCCTGCCAGCTTCTTGCAATCTTCTATAAATTCATCCATAGTGGTTGGTGCCAAAAGACCGGCATCTTCAAAAGCTTTTACATTATAAAATAATATTTTCGTATTTGTATTTAACGCAAGTCCATATGTATCCTGCCCAATTTGCGCAGTACTCATGGCACTTTCCAGAAGACCGTCTGCAACTTCCTGATAATCATCCATTTCCTGGTTTAGCGGTACTAAAATTCCCATTTTTTCAAACTCAGGCACCCAGGCACTGTCAAGGCGTGCTACATCGGGAAGTGTTTCAGATTTGGCACTAATCAGAATCTTTTCATGAAGGTCTGACCATTCATGGGAAACTGCATTTACCTTAATATCAGGATTTTCTTTTTCAAACTCAGGAATCAAAACATTATTCAATGTCTCGTTTTCAGCAGACTGCTCACTATAATGATGCCAGAAATTAATGGTAACCTCTTCTGCATAACAGGGTGCTGTGCCCAATGCTGTCACAAACATTGCTGTTGATAAAATAGCGAATAATTTACTGCTTTTTCTCATCTTTCATTCCTCCTGTTTTCAATACGATACCTTCAAATGCTTTCAAAGATAATTTTATACTTCCCCGGCAGGGAATCATGTCTTCATTAAAATATTTTGTGTTTACCAGCTTTTCTGCCTCATAACTTTCGCCAGTCAAAAGATTCTTATACCTGGCAATTTCCAGAACAGGAAGCCGCACCTCATATTCCTCTTCTGTCCCATTCATAAGAACGTAAATCTGCTGATTTTCTGACTGACATAAATACCCATATATCATTTTTTTACATACAAGTGGTATAATGTTTCCTGTTCGTAGACAGGAATATGATTTTCGGATACTAATTATTTTTTTATAAAAAGATAATACTTCCGTGTTTTGTTTTTCTTTTTCCCATTCCATGCATCTTCTACAATCAGGATCATTATCACCATTTAAGCCAATTTCATCACCATAATAGATGCTTGGAGCTCCTGGAAAACACATCTGGAACAAAGCGGCCAGCTTCAATCGGCGAATATCACCTTTACAGTTCCATAAAAACCGTTCCGTATCATGGCTGTCTAATGGCTGGAAAAGTGCTTGTCTGATTTCTTCCGGATAATGAGAACGCATCTGGCAAATCCTGTGATTAAACATTTTTGCGTCAATACTGCCCCTGGCAAAAAAATCTCTCACACTATCCCGAAATACATAATTCATGATACTATCTACGGATTTTCCATCTAGCAATGAAAACCCGTCTCCCCATGTTTCTCCCAAAAGGAGACAATCCGGATGCGCTGATTTAATTCTGTATCTAATTCTGGCCCACAAAGAGGGATCAATTTCATCAGCTACATCCAGGCGCCATCCATCAATATGATATTCGTTCAGCCAAAAGGCCATCACATTGTAAATATATGATTGCACTTCCGGATTTGCTGTATTCAATTTGGGCATGTATCCATAATCTCCAACACATTCATAATCCGCATCGGTTTCAGATACTTCTACAGGAAATCTCTTGATATAAAACCAGTTACAATACCGTGATAATTCCTGTTTTTCAATTACATCCTGAAACGGAGCAAAATGAATGCTACAGTGATTGAATACTCCGTCAAGAATGATTTTTAACCCATATTTATGACAGGTCTCAACCAGTTCCCGGAATGTTTCCTTTGATCCAAACGAAGGATCGATCTCCAGATAATCCGTTGTAGCATATTTGTGATTAAAATCCCCTTTAAATATAGGAGTCAGATACAGGCATTCTACTCCAAGAGAATCCAGGTATTCCAATTTTTCCAAGATTCCTGCCAAATCTCCGCCCATATAATTCTCTCTATTAGGAGCAGTTCCCCATTCCTGGCATCCGGGAGGATTATTAGAAGGATTTCCGTCAGCAAAGCGTTCCGGGAAAATCTGATAGTAAATCACACCTTTCGCCCATTCAGGAATTTTTAAAACATTAGTTTCATTTGCATAGAGAAATTCATAAAAACCATCTCTGGGTTCATTTTCACTGGTGTCCCATGCATTCTGAAAATAAAGCTTTCCTGTGCTGTCAATCAACCTGAAATAATATTTCAAATATCTTAACGTATCTGTTGTAATCACTTCAGCTGTAAAATGGTCTCTCACTTCATCTCTGATCACACGCTTCATAGGATAACTGCTGATTTTCTCCGGTGCAGTTCTTGGGAAAACCAGCAATTCACAGGTTTTGATATCACCAGCCGCGGCATGTATCGTCACCACTAATCTCTTTCTGCTGGCAAGATACACATCTGGATAGCCTGCGTGATGTTGTACTGCCGGTATATTCATTTTTTCTCCAATTCTGCATTGGTTTTGATATACTTTCGTTATTATACATTTTGAGTAGAAGCTCTTACAATTAACTCTGTAGAAATCAGGTTCTCTCTTTGTATATAATCTTGATCTTTTATTTTATTGATCAAAACCTCTGCTGCCATTTCCCCAAGCTTGTAGGTATCGATATCCACTACGGTAAGTGGCGGATCCATATATTCAGCAAAGGGATAATTATCAAAAGTTACGATTCCAATTTCCTTGGGTACCTGTTTTCCAATTTTCTTCATAGCCTGCAGTACGTGAAAAGCAATTATATTGTTAGAACATAAAAACGCGTCTACATTTTCCTGTTCTGTTGCTTTTATAATTTTTCTTTCCAGTTCTTCCTTATTCTTCTCCTTGAAAATAATACAGGTATCTTTTTTATCCAAAGTTTTCTCATAACCCTGGATTCTTCGTTTAGTAAACATGGCATCCAGATCATCTGCTGCATAAGCAATCTTTTTATAGCCACAGTTAATCAAATGCTCAACTGCTTTTACGCTTCCCTGGAAATTGTCCATATCTACCCAGTTCATAGTTTCATTTTTTTCCGGTTTTTCTCCCATTACTATCCATGGAATATTTTCATTTTTCAGGGCTGATAAAATATTCTGGTTCAATTCTGAAGCAGTCAGAATTAACCCATCCACTCTGTGTCCAAAAATCAGTTCACATGCCGGAGAACTTTTTTCTTCCACATCATTTGTGATCAAAAGACTGTAACCGTTTCTCTGTGCTACTTTTTCCATTGCATAAACACTTCGTGTGAAAAAGGTATTGGCAAATGCATTCTCATTGTCAGCATCTACAACTAATCCAATCGTAAGAGATTTTCCTTTCGCAAGGTTTCGTGCAAGGCTGTTGGGATGATAATTAAGCTCTTTCATTGCTTTATAAACTTTATTTTTCATCTCATCTGAAATAGGTGCTGTTCCATTAATCACTCTTGATACAGTTGATTGAGAAACTCCCACTTTTTTTGCGATATCATTTAATGTTGCCCTCATATGCATCCTCCCTGATATAAGATTATTCTTCTGATCTTTATGTAATCATGATTTTGGTGTTTTGACACCAAAATCATATTATTGAATTAACCCTGTTGTTTTATCGTTATTATAACCTTATATCCAGCATTGTGCAAGCGGTTGCATTCCATGGTAAAAAAATATATTTTGCAATACCTCCTTTCATCTTTTTGTTATGCAAGCGGTTGCATAGCTTGGTTAATTATATGCGCCTTCGTTATGAAAGCGCTTGCATTAGCTATGCTTTAGTAATACCACTTCTTATCAGAAATGTCAATTCAATTTTAAAAGAAACTGATATTTTGTGTATTCTACACAAATTCATGCTCTTATTTTTGTGATACCAGGATTGTGGGAGTGCATCGCACAAAACAATCCGTAGGTATCATAGCCTCGGGCTTTTGCCCAAGACATCATTTTCTAACATACTTAAGTATGATTCAGAAAAATACAGAGCAGTTATACAAAATATGTGTAACTACCCTGTATTTGGTGAGTTTTCTCCTGTGTTTCAAGGGAAAGCAATAATTCTGTTATCTGTTATATCTTTTCTTTTTGCTTACAATTGCTGTGCTGATGGCTACACCGGCACTGGCAATCAACATAGCAAACCATAAAGGCACATTACTGGTATCACCTGTTTGGGGAATTGTGGTTTTTTCTGCTTTGGAGCTTGCTGTATCGCTTGTTTTAGGACCTTTCGTTTCACTTGTTATTGGTTTTTCCGTTTCTTCTGTATTCGGCTTGTTTTCGCTGGGGGTTATGGTCGGCGCAGGTTTACGCTTCCAGGTCGCTTCATATGTTGCATTTCGTCTGTTATATCTTCTTCTGTTTTACTTTCTCCTGAATTACCCTCTTCTGCACTACTTTCTTCTGTACTGCATTCTCCTGTTTTGCTTTCGTCTTTTATGCTTTCGTCTGCTTTGCTTTCGTCTGCTTTACTTTCGTCTGTTACACTCTCTTCGGTTCTGTTTTCTCCCGGTGTACTTTCCTGCTCTGACATCTGAGTCTTTTCTGCTATGGTATCCTTATCTTCCGCAGCAACCGTAGTATCCTCAGTTGCAAATGCTGTTGCAGGCATCACAGACAACAACAGGCAGCCTGTGAGCAAAACAGACAAACACCGGACCTTTCCCTTCTTTCTTTTTTCATTTTTCATAACCAGCCACCATTCTTTCTTTCATTCATAGCTATACTTTTTTGTCTACTCTAATTATAGCATTAGCTCTGCTAGTTGGAAAAATGTTTTTTAGAGGTTGTTATGTAAAAAGAAAAAATATTTCACTTATCTCTTAATCTGTCCATAATAGGCATTATTGCCATGCTTCCTGTAATAATGCTTATCCTGCAGTTCCTGGGGTGCCGGTTTTACATGCGGATTGATCAGCTCACAACGACACGCCATCTTAGCAACTTCCTCAAGCACAACAGCATTATGCACGGCTTCATGAGCATCCTTACCCCAGGTAAAAGGTCCGTGATTCTTGCAGAGCACAGCAGGTACAGCTTCATAATCAAGTTGTTTGAAATGCTCTGCGATCAGAACACCTGTATTTTTTTCATAAGCTTCATCGATTTCCTCTTTTGTCAGGTTACGCACACATGGAACCTCTCCATAAATATAATCTGCATGTGTTGTACCATAGCATGGAATGGATCTGCCGGCCTGAGCCCAGCTGGTTGCCCACTCAGAATGTGTGTGCACGATTCCTCCGATATTCGGGAATTCATTATACAAAACCACATGTGTAGGAGTATCAGAAGAGGGATTATATTCACCTTCTACTTTATTTCCATCAAGGTCAACTACTACCATGTCTTCTGGCCTTAGCTTATCATACTCTACACCACTGGGCTTGATTACAAAAAGTCCTTTTTCACGATCAATACCACTAACATTACCCCAGGTAAAAGTGACCAATCCATATCTGGGAAGATCCATATTTGCTCTGTAAACTTCTTCTTTTAATTTTTCAAGCATACTCGTTCTCTCCTTTTCACACAACGTAAGCCATCGTTTCCGGTAAATACATGGTTATCTTGGAAATCTTGCTCCAAAAAAATTCAACATCTTTTCACCTCGTCTCATATCTTCAAGTAAAGTACTTGTTATATACTATATCAGTTACTGCTTTTTCAGACAAGACTTTGTAATACTGGATATGACTTAATCCATAGAAAAACAAAAAGTTAAATACAGAACGTTCTTATTCATCGCCACCAATGACTTTCTGTTACAAGAAGCAATACAATACTAAGAATCAAGATGGTCACCCTGAATTTCACTATTTTCTTCCCCAATTTTACCATCATAAAATTTTCACTTCCTTTTATATTTGTCTATATTTTTCTTGATTATATCTTAGGCTTTCTCTTAACAACAACAAACAATCCCCCTGTTTTGTCAAAAAGCCAGACAAATATATATGGTTTGCCTAATAAAAATATTTCTGATCAACCGGCTTTTTGTGTCTGACATAAAAAGAGCCGCTGTGTTTTTACAGCGGCCTTCCAATTCTCTCATATTATATTACTTTTATCTGACAAACCTTCATAGCCTCCAGCGCCTGCTCATGGCTCTTGGGCGTTACGCCTGCGCAGCAGAGGGAATCCACAATAATTGGCACCTCCGGCAAAAATGCTTTCAGCAGCATAGCATTGGAGATCACACAGATATCTGTACAAAGACCAACCAGGGTAATACTGTGGATAGTCTGGGATTTATGAAATTCCTTTAGAACCTTTCCTAAGGTTTCGCTTCCAAAAGTTGGCTTATCAATAGGACCGGATTCCAGAAGCTTTGCGATCTCATCCCTGATCTCCCAGCCGTATGTCCCACGGATGCAGTGCTCCACAGGAAGCATTCTTCCCTCCTGGGTCTGAAGATAATCACCGCTGTGAGTATCTCTGGTAGCCAGCACTAGGCCGTTGAAATTCTTTATCTTGTCCACCACATTAGGCACGATTGCTTCCGCTTCTGGTGTGCCTAGGGCTCCGTCAATAAAATCATTCTGCATATCGATCACAACTAAAATGTCCATATTCATCCTCCGTGTTTCACATGCCATCCCAGATACCATATGCTTCCTGGAACTGCTGTCTGCCAATCCTATCTGCAGCTATCTGTCTGGGCCATTTTGCTGATGCCCGGATTGCCGTCAAGATGCTGTGTATTCAATGTTTTTCTTTTCAGTCTCTCCTGCTCAGACTGTTTAAGGATGTAATCTTTGATTTCTTTTGCGTGCCTGATATGCAGCAGTTTAAGATCCGGATCTGTTACATCTCCGGTAAAGCAATGAATGGTGCCAAGCCCAAGCATCCGCTCAAACAGGCGGGTCTCAAGACGAACATCGATCACCTTATATAAATAACAGTCATTCTCTTCTTTTTTTAATAAACCTGAATCTACAGTTATGATCTCATCTGTTACAGTATAAGAAGTAAAAGTCCATGGTAAGCCCAAAAACAACAAGGAGCGCTTTTTTTCTTTGTAAGTCATAGTCATATCTCCCTTCCTTTGCCATTGATTTCATCATGTAAATCTAAAAAACAGGTGCATCACTGCACCCAAAGACGAATCGTAACGGTCCATTACCCTTACAATTACCTTCTGAATAGTTACAGCAAATCAATGGATCAGTAAAAATGTACCTTATTTTTGATGAACTGTCAATGCCCGCTGTATAAGCTCCAATGTTTTTTGTGAGTATTGCCATATTCTCACCTGAATTTTCGTAAAGGATTCTTTGCGATTTAGGCTTGACTTTTCTCTGAAAACCTGTAATATAGATATTGCAACATTTGCACTATATTTAGTTGCCAATCAGACAATTATACACAATATATAGGTATATAAAAGAAAGGAAGGGAAAGCATGGAAACAGAGATCAGAACAAATGTTATCAAGCGAAATGGCGAAGAAGTGATCTTCGACAAGAGCAAAATCATAAATGCGATCAAGAAAGCCAATGAAGAGGTTCCGAAGATCCATCAGCTCAGCGAATTCCAGATCATGGCAGTTGCCGAGACTGTGGCTTCCAGAGCCCTGGCTGCCTCTCATGCAGTCAATGTAGAAGATATCCAGGATATGGTAGAGACTGGCATTATGGAGATGCGTGGTTACGAAGTAGCACAGAAATATGTACGCTATCGTTACAAAAGAGAACTTACCCGCAAATCCAATACTACAGATGATAATATCCTCTCCCTGCTGGATCAGATCAATGAAAACGCCAAGCAGGAGAACTCCAATAAGAATCCTACTATCAACTCCACCCAGCGTGATTATATGGCAGGTGAAGTAAGCAAGGATCTTACTATGCGTGTGTTGCTTCCCGAAGATATTGTACGTGCACATGAAGAAGGGATTATCCATTTCCATGATTCAGATTATTATGCCCAGAGGGAACACAACTGCGATCTGATCAATCTTCAGGATATGCTTCAAAACGGTACTGTGATCAGCCAGACCATGATCGAGAAGCCACACAGTTTTTTCACAGCATGTAATGTTACCACCCAGATCGTTGCACAGGTAGCCAGCAACCAGTATGGCGGTCAGTCCTTTACTCTGGCTCATCTGGCTCCATTTGTAGATATTAGTCGTCAGAAGCTTCGCAAGAAAGTTGTAGCGGAACGTATCGCCTGTGGAGAGTCCATGGATGAAGAGATCATTGACAAGATCACAGAGCGCAGACTGAAAGACGAGATCCAGAGCGGTATCCAGACGATCCAGTATCAGCTGATCACACTGATGACCTGTAATGGACAGGCTCCATTTGTTACCATCTTCATGTATTTGGATGAAGTGCCGGAAGGCCGCACCAGAGATGACCTTGCCATGATCATTGAGGAAGTTATGGCACAGCGTATGCAGGGTGTTAAGAATGAGCGTGGTGCCTGGATCACTCCTGCATTCCCTAAACTGATCTATGTGTTGGATGAAGATAATATTACAGAAGATTCCAGATACTGGTATCTTACAGAATTAGCTGCCAAATGTACTGCCAAACGTATGGTTCCGGATTATATTTCCGCCAAGATCATGCGGGAACTGAAAGGAGGCAATGTTTACCCATGCATGGGCTGCCGCTCTTTCCTGACAGTAGAGGACTCTCAGCGTAATGCAGATGGTTCTTACAAGTTCTATGGCCGTTTTAATCAGGGTGTTGTTACCATCAATCTGGTAGATGTAGCCTGCTCTTCCGAAGGCAATATGGACCGTTTCTGGCAGATCCTGGATGAACGTCTGGAACTTTGCCACCGTGCACTCCGCTGCAGACATGAACGCCTTCTTGGTACTGTTTCGGATGTAGCACCTATCCTGTGGCAGTATGGTGCACTTGCCAGACTTCAGAAGGGTGAAACCATTGACAAGCTTTTATATGGCGGCTACTCCACTATTTCACTTGGATATGCAGGTATCCACGAAATGTGTGTACGAATGACAGGCAAATCCCATACGGATCCGGAAGCCCGCCCCTTTGCCCTTCAGGTTATGCAGCGTTTAAATGACAAATGTGCCCAGTGGAAAGCAGCTGAGAATATCAGTTATTCCGTATATGGTACTCCTATGGAATCTACCACTTACCGTTTTGCTAAATGCCTGCAGAAACGCTTTGGTATCATCCCAGGCGTAACAGACCGTAATTATATTACCAACAGTTATCATGTGCATGTAACAGAGGAAATAGACGCTTTCACCAAGCTGAAGTTCGAGTCCGCATTCCAGAAGTTATCTCCTGGCGGTGCCATCAGTTATGTAGAAGTTCCAAATATGCAGAATAACATCCCTGCTGTTTTATCTGTTATGAAATTCATTTATGACAACATTATGTACGCAGAGTTAAATACAAAAAGCGATTACTGTGACATCTGCGGTTATGACGGAGAGATCCTGATCAAAGAGGATGATAATGGCAAGCTGATCTGGGAATGTCCTAAATGCGGTAACCGTGACCAGAATAAAATGAGTGTTGCCCGCAGGACCTGCGGATACATTGGCACCCAGTTCTGGAATCAGGGTCGTACCCAGGAGATCAAGGATCGTGTGCTTCATCTGTAAAACTGATTATCTGTTCCAAAGGAGATTATATTATCATGCATTATGGTACTATTAAGCCATATGACATTGCCAATGGCACCGGCGTTCGTGTAAGCCTGTTTGTTTCTGGCTGCCGTCATCATTGTAAAGGCTGCTTCAATTCCGAAACCTGGAACTTTGATTATGGACAGCCCTTTACAGAAGCAACACACAGATCCATCATAGAGTTTATGAAGCCTTCGTATATAGAAGGCTTCTCTCTTCTTGGCGGTGAGCCTTTCGAGCCTGAGAACCAGCAGGTTCTTGCAGGTCTTCTGAAGGATATCCGCAAGACCTATCCGGACAAAACCATCTGGTGCTACACCGGTTATCTCTACGATGTGGATCTGATCCCGGGAGGTAAGGTCTATACCCCATTTACAGAAGAAATGCTTTCCTGTATAGATGTTCTTGTAGATGGTGAATTTGTAGAAGCTTTGAAAGACATTTCCCTTGCTTTCCGAGGCAGCAGCAACCAGCGGATCCTGCATTTACAAGAAATCCGTAAGCAGGCATAAGCATCACATATGAAGTATCAGATCAAAAAGATCCTGTACCAACTCCGCAGCTTATCATTTCTGCGAATTGATACAGGATCTTCTTTTGTGATCAAATGTTTGTTCCCTCTGACCTTTAAGCCATCCCCAGTCTTCTTGCTTCTTTGATCAAGTCAAACAGACGATGGTTACAAGTTCCTTCCGGCACATCTGTAACGATCACACGCTGGCATTTCTTCATTAGAGCCAGTGCCTGCTCATAGGTTTCCTTAGATATGTCAGAAAAAGGCTGCTCTGTAACTGTTTGTGCGGCCAATTCTTTGGCTAATCGATAATCAATATCATTGGTATAAAGGATGCCTGCTGCAAATGGTATCCCCTCTTTTTGAAGGGAACGGTAAACCGGAATCCCGCTTCCTGCCCCTGAGATCACAAACACCTTTGGCTCCCCTTCCGGTCTTGGAAGTTCAATACTTCCAAAAACAGGATCATAAAAACCATTGTTAATCTCATACAAATCCCTGATGATCTCTTCTTTAAAAATCTCCTCCGGAACCCCGTAATGGGAAATCTGCTCTCCCTTTACGCAGATGATCTTATCTGCAATCTTCTGGGCAAGATCGATCTCATGAAGGGACATAACCACTGTGATCCCTTTTTCCTTTGCCATAGAACGAAGAATGGATAAAAGATCCAGCTTATGACGGATATCCAGAAATGAGGTAGGCTCATCCAGAATGATCATATCTGGTTCCTGACAAATTGCCCTTGCAAGCAGCACTCTCTGTCTCTGACCGTCACTGATGGCATTAAAATCCCTGCCGCCTAGCTCCACTGCATGGACAGCTTTCATCGCCTGATCTACTTTGTCTTCATCTTCTCTTGAAAGCACGCCAAGTCTTCCTGTATAAGGATAACGCCCTGTAGCAACAATATCATGACAGGTCATCAGTTCCGGTCGGATCCTTTCAGTAAGTACCACTGCCATTTCTGTAGACAAGGTCTTATAAGATAATCCCTGCAGATCCCTGGAGGCAATATAGACTCTCCCGCCGATCAGTTCCAGCTGCCTGGTAATACTTTTCAAAATGGTAGATTTACCAGATCCGTTAGGCCCGATGAGAGTAACGATCTCACCTTTTTCAATGTTAATATTAATATCATGGATCAGGGGCTGTTTGTGATAACCTACTGCCAGATCCTTCATCTGAAAATAATAATTCATCAGGCCTGCCTTCCTTTCTTGCGGAGCATCATTACGATTACTACCGGGGCACCGAAAATGGACGTTACTGTACTGATATTCAGTTCCAATGGTGAAAAGGCCATTCTGGCGATCAGGTCACACATCATACAGAACACAGCGCCTCCCAGGAACACGCCTGGAATCACCACAAGTGGCCTGGCTGTTTTCAACGCCAGCTTTACCAGATGAGGCACTGCGATTCCCACAAATGAGATCGGTCCGGCAAAAGCAGTAACACATCCGGAAAGGATACTTGACAAAAGGATCAGAGCAATCTTAAATACTTTAATATTTACTCCCATACTCTGGGCATAAGCTTCTCCAAGCTGGAATGCACCAATAGGCTTTGCCATGAAAAACAGGATCAAAAAGGTAATCCCTATGATAATGGCAGAAACCTGCACATTGCTCCAGCTCATTCCGGAAAAACTGCCCTGGGACCATCCATGAAGATTTACAATGTCCGAATCCTCTGCAAAGGTGATCACAAAATCTGTGATGGCAGAACAGATATATCCGATCATGATCCCGGCTACCAGAAGGGTGGCCATGCTGTGCAGCCTTCTGGAAAACAGAAGGATAAAAGCCACCGATATAAGCGAACCAATAAAAGCCGCCACAACCAGTGTATAGGAAGAAACCACATGGAATCTTTGAAGGAATACGATCATAGTCAAAGCAACCATCATCTTCGCTCCGGAGGAAATCCCAAGCACAAACGGACCTGCAATAGGATTTGAAAAAAAGGTCTGTAATAAAAATCCGGAAAGAGAAAGCCCTCCTCCCAGGATGGCTGCCATCAGGATCCTGGGAAAACGGATTTTCCAAATAATATTGTATGCTGTAGCATCACCGCTTTTAGTGAAAATGATCTTGAAAATATCCGGGACTGATATGTGTACACTTCCTGTGTTAATATTCAGTACAGTGATCAGGCAAAATGCAAAGATCAGGCCTATAAAAACCACTGCATATCTGGATCGTCTCCGGAAATTTTCCATATGAAAGCTTGTATTTTCTGTTGATCTCTCCATCAGCTCACCCTTGTAAGGAAGGTCATATCCTTCTCATCTCCGTCTGTCAGCATCAGATGCACATCCTTGATCAGTTCTCCTACAATGTCTGTAGCCTGATATAGCTGTTTGCCTGTACACCACACATTGCCGTCTTTTACAGCCTTGAAATCTGCAAACAGATCGCTTTTTGCAAGAAGATCGTCAATGCTTGTAATAGGGCTGTCAATGGATGCATTATAAATAAGGTAGTCTGCATTCACCGCCTGATTATAGAATTCCTCCATGGTAAGGCGGACAGAAGATCCTGTGCCTTCTGTATTTTTCAGATCAGGGAAAATATATCTTCCCCCTGCAATCTCGATCATCTTGGGAATATAGTCATCACTGGTACGAACTACTGCGGATCCGTCAGTATTGATATAGAAATAAGCAACGGTTTTCTCTGTGTTGGTAAACCCGCTTAAATCCTCGATCACCTTTGCCTGATCATCAAAGAATGCCGCTGCTTCCTTCTCTTTACCAAGCAGCACACTGTAAAGCTTCACCCATTCCGTTCTTCCCAGCGGATGTGTTTCATAGCTGGAGTGATCGATCATAACCGGGATCCCCAGTTCTTTGATCATCTCAGCCACCTTTGGAGAATGAAGGATCATGGTAGATTCAATAGCAAGATCACAATCCTCATTGATCAGAAGCTCATAATCCGGTTCATCATATTTTCCTGCAAAAAGGATCTTTCCATCTTCCATAGCCTGAGCTGCATCATCCACATACCAGCCGGAGGCCTGTGTCCCTGAAAGTCGGATGCTGTCCAGCCCGTCAATGGCATTGAACAAAGCCATTGCTGAAGTTGCAGCCAGGTAGATCCTGGAAACCGGCTTCTGGATCACAGTAATGCTTTTGTCCATATCTGCCGGAGCTTCTTTGCCTTCCGGAACCACAAGGAACTGACCGTCATCTTTAATATCAATCAGCGCATATCCGTCATTGTAATAAAACACATGAAAACACTGCGCATATTTCAGTTCCATTTCTGACTCATAGGTAAGTCCAGGGATCTGAGGTGCCTCATCCTTAAACTCCTCATCCGCTGCTGTGTCTGAAGCAATTTCTTCTGCCATTACAGGGATGCCTGCTGTAGTAAATGCCATCACAGCAGTAAGCAAGACAGCACATATCCTCTGTTTCATTTTTTTATTAAACATGGATCTGTTTCTCCTTTCTGTTGTTATTTCACATCAAAGATTGTCTTGTAAACTTCTTCCCATTCTGCCACTGCCTCATCATTTTCTTCATCTGAAGATCGGTCAACGATGAACGGGATCTCAAGAAGTGCAAATCTCTGGGCAGTGCTCCTTAGTTCTTCTGTTTTTGCATCCAGATCCTCTTCTGTCTTAGGAAGGATATCGGATGGCAGAATAGCAAGGGTACACTGGCTTTTCAGCATCGTCTTATAATCCAGGTCTGTATAAGTCCCTGTGCTTTCCAAAGTTCCTGCTTCCACAGCAGATGACAGAGCTTCAGGAAGATCGGTAAGATCTGATCCTATCATGGAAATCTTGTCTGTCAATCCCAGCTTATCCATGGCCTCCGCTGCATTTGCAGAGTCCACATAAGTTTTCTCTACAGGCTTCCGGATCAGGATCACATCTTTATCAAGACCTGCCGGAACATCTGCATCTTCCGGAACGATCAGATATTTGATCACATTTCCCATATAAAGCTGTTCGATCTTATCCCCTGTAGACTCTGCAGGAGCAGAAGAACCGCTTTCCTCTTCAGGAGCTGCTGCCATGGATTGTTCCTCATCAGAAGTCACAGCTGCTGTTTCTTCGTCCTCAGATACTGCTGCTGTTTCTTCATTGCCTGCTGCTGTTTCTTCTGTATTTGCTTCGCCTTCTGCTTGAACAGATTCTTTTGTACGGGCAGTATCAGTGGTCATATCCACCTCAAGAAGTGTAATGTCATTTTCATAATGATACACTTTCAGGTGTTTTGCATGTTCCAAAGTAGTTTCATCCTTGTACTCAAGACCGGTGATCTCCGGTGCTTTGTCGTCCAGTTTTTTATTGCCGGTGGAAACCATACTGTCAGAAGAAGAAGGATTTTCTTTGTCTTTGTCACTTTTGTTATCTGCACCATTCAGATATACAAATATACTGTATTGGATCTCATGAGGCACAGACATTCTGGTGGTCATACCAATGATAGAATTATTTTTATTTAAGGCTACAGGAATCACAAATGTGGAACCGCCGCCGCTGTGATCCGGATAGTACATATTTCCGTTAGCTTTCACATAGCCGTATGCATCACTGCTGAAAGTAATGGTCGCATATGCCTGACCACCTGTAATGGATACCTTGCTGCAGCTGATCTGCACCTTACCGGTTCCACCGGACCAGGAAAACTTATCCGGTACATAAGAACCATCCTTCAGACCTGTAGAACTGTCCACCTTAGATGTACCGCCGCTAAGATCGGATTCGTATTTAGATTCCTTGTCCACATCCTTTCCCGGTGTTTGTACCTTATTGTTTTTCTTGTTTTTATCTTTTTTGTCTTTTTTATTTTTATCCTTTTTATTGTTTTTCTTTTTGTCATCCTTCTTTTTGTTCGGATCACTGCTATTATCCTTATTTTCCTGATCTGGATTGGATGGATCCTCCTGAACATTCAGATCTGCGATCTTTTCCAAAGTGCCGGAATTAAAAGTAAGGATACGGTCATACCACAGATTATGGCTCTTGGAATGTCCGGCTACTGCAATGCCTGTATCCAGGGCAGAAACAGGTACCGGATATGTGTATTTGCCTGCTGCATTTGGAGTAAAAGGAATCCAGGTGGAGCGGTCAGCCTGATCTGCTTCTTCTTTTGTGCCCATAAACAGATAATCATAGCCTACACCGCTAAGTGTAAGGATTGCTGTCATCACACCATCTTTGGAGGTAAGCTGACAGTCTACCACACGGAACATAAATGCGCTGGAGGTAACATTGATCTTATATACTCCATTTGGAATAGCCGGAGCTGGTGTCTGAGTTGGGGTTGGAGAAGGTATCTGGGTCGGCTCTGGGATAGCGGTCGGTTCCGGTATGGCAGTAGGCTGGGGACTATCTGTGGGTTGGGGAATACTGGTGGGAGCCGGCACCACATCCGGGACTGTAATGGTACAGTCTTTGGCTGTATACCATTTAATCTCTCCGCCGTTATTGCTGTTTCCCGGCACAACAGAAAGAGCCTGGTTTTTCATTTCTGCAGGAACATCAAAGGTAAAGCGATAGGTTCCATCTGTATCAGCAGTTCCTGTTATTACCTTTGATTTATCTGCATCTTCTTTTTTTCCTACATACAGTCTGTCAAACACACTGTCATTGCCTTTCACCACCAGGGTGATCTTGCCTTCAGCTGCTGTATAGTCTGTAATGCTTGGTCTGAACTCTTTATCCTTGAAAATATCTTCCTCTTCCGGGTCTTTTTCTTCCGGATCTTTTTCTTCCGGATCTTTTTCTTCCGGGTCTTTTTTTTCTGTATCTTCTTTTTCAGGATCTTTCTTTTCCGAATCTTTGGATTCTGTATCTTTCTTTTCAGTATCTTTCTTTTCAGTATCTTTCTTTTCAGTATCCTTCTTTTCGGATTCCTTTTCCTGGGAATCTTTCTTTTGCGGATCTTCTCCTTCAGAGTCTTTAGACTCATTAACAGCTTCCTTTTTATCGGTTTCTGCATTATTTAGTGCTTCTTTTTCTGGCACAGCTGTAGGTGAAACAGATATCTCCGGCATTTCTGATGGCTGGGGAGCCAGGGAAATGGCAGGGATCTGATCACTGTTCTCCTGATTCTCACCAAAAGCTGCCACAGCTGGAGTGACGGACATGGCAGCGGTTAAAAAAAGTGCAAGAAATCTTGTTGAATTACGTTTCATATGAATCTCCTCTGTTAAACAGGAATCTGCCCTGCAAAATATTGTGCCACACAATGCTTCACAGGACAGTTTTCTTTATCTGTATCTACTATTGTTTATTTGTAACTGTAAAAATACGGAACATTTACATTTATTTTACTTTTACTGTGCAGGTTGCTTTCTGCTTGCCTACAGTAACAGTGATCTTAGCAGTTCCTTTTTTCAGGGCTTTTACTTTTCCCTTGGAATCTACGGTTGCCACTTTCTTGTTGCTTGACTTAAATGCTGCTTTCTGTCCGGTTGTTTTGGGAGTGGTTGTTACTTTTAATTTGGCAGACTTGCCAGCTTTTAAGGTAAGCTTGCTCTGTACCTTTACACTGGTGCATGGATCCACAACAGAAACCTTCACGGTTGCCTTCTTGCCGTTTGCTGTTACTGTAATCGTAGCTTTGCCGGCTTTCTTTGCAACGATCTTACCTGTCTGGTCTACTGCTGCCACATTCTTATTAGAAGATTTCCATTTCAGGGTTGTGGTTGCACCTGTTGGATTCACTTTATAAGAAACATAAGTCTGAGTTCCCTTATTCATGGTAAGGGCTGCCTTTTTCATCTTAAGAGATTTTACTTTTACTGCTTTTTTGGTTACTGTTACAGCAATGGTCTTTTCCTTAGATCCTGCTTTTACAGTGATCTTGGTCTTACCTGCTGCTTTTGCAGTGATCTTACCAGCATCGTTTACTGTAGCAACGGAAGGATTCTGGGAAGTGTATACCACCTTGTCTGTGGTATTTGCAGGTGCTGCAATGGCACTGACTGTCCTGGAGGCTCCTGCCTTTAAGGTAAGCTTGGAAACAGAAACCTTTAATGAAGTTGCTGCAACTGCTGCAGGTGTGGGAGCCGGCGTCTCAGTAGGTGTTGGTGTAGCAGTAGGTGCCGGTGTCTCATTCAATGTTACATGAAGAGTATAGGCGATCTCATGTGCCATGCTCATACCTGTAGTCAGTGCAAGGATCTTCACATCTTCATTCAGGTCAACCGGGATCCTGTATGTAACGCCGGAAGTATTCACTGTACCGTTAAATAACTGATTATTTGCCTTTACATAAACATATTTCTTGCTGCTGAATGTAACATCTGCAAATGCCTTGCCATTTTCAACAATAACCTGTGGACAGGTAATGGTCACTTTACCTGTACCGCCTGTAGCTGTGAAATTCTCCGGTGTATAAGTACCATCCGGAAGTGCTGTGCTGTTATCTACAGCATCTGTAGCAGCTGCAAGAAGCTTGGATGAGTTGAAGGTGATCGTGTAATCTTTCCATTTATTTCCCTTGACAGAATGTGCAGCCACATTAATAACCTTATCCAGTTTGGCAACTGCAAACGGTCCGAATACATACTGTTCTTTACCATTACTATCCTTTACTACAGATGAATAAATCATCTGATTAGCAGTATCTGCCTCTGCCGCCTCTGCTGTTCCAAAATAAAGCTTATCCCTGCCAGTGCCGGAAAGAGTAATGGTAGCTGTCATTACTCCATCTTTGTCACTATATAAAGTAGCTGCTACTACCCGGAACATATCGCCAGTACAGGTCACTCCCGGTGCAGCTGCATCAGAAAAATCAAAGGTATAATATCCCTGTGCTGCAACGGTTCCCGGATTCTCTGCATCTTCAGCTACCGGTGCGGCTTCCTCCGGATAAGCGGTAAATGCACCATCTAATACATCAGAGGTCACTTCCTCCTGGTCTGTAAACTCAACAAAATCTGCCTCCTCAGACTCATCAAAAGCCTCATCCTCTGTTACATCCTGTACATCCACTACTGCTGCAAGATCTTCCCCAAATGCAGGAAGCACACTCCCTGTTGTCATTGCAGCGCAAAGAAGCATTGCAAGAATGATTTTTCGTTTTTTCATGATCTTTATCCTCCTGTTATTTCCAATCAATTTGAATGAAGACATGTACTGCTGTACAAAAAAGAAGCCTGCTTCCGGCTTGGAAACAGGCATCACAATTGCTCATATCATTATATGCATAGCCAAAAAACATATGTGCAATAAAACAATACAAGAAATAGCAATGAATCGCTTTCGTCGGAAGCTTCCATCTTCAGCATTCACAGCAGGTTTCCTGGCTCACAGATCAACAGATATCTGCTCCTTCTCAAGAAGAGACGGCTTCCATGAGTCCTATCGGATCCAGGCTTCTTCTCAATGGCCCCTGCAGTATCCTCCCTGCTCACAGTGACCGGATCGTTCAGGACTTCCACCTGATTCCCTTTAACAGCCGGAATCGTTGCCTCCTGGCTGACACTGTAAACGGTCTTTATTCATTTCCTGTATTATAGCAAAAGCATTTTTTGAAATCAATACGATTTCCTTTAAAATTGTGAAAAATCAAACAAAATCACACATTCTTATGATGCCTGTTTACAGCTCTGTGGCCGCCACGCAAGATCAGCTGATGTAATGGCTGCTGCAGATTTCCTCCGTTTCCAGAAGATTTCCATCCTGGTCATATACATGACGATAAGTTTTGTAGCTTTGTGCATCCAGCTGCTGGGTAGTCACCTTTACTGTATTGGAATTTGTTTTTGTACCATAGATCTTCACATTAACGGAACCATCTGCATAAGTGGCAGAGATCCGGATAGGATACTCAGTATTATTGCAAAACTGAAAGTCAGGATCTCCCCAGGATACAGCAGCATCCAGCCCAGCTGGCACATAATCTACCCTGCCGGAATGATTGGTACGCTTTACAATTTCCAGATCTGCATATAGGCATGCATTAAACAAGGTGGTGGAAACCTGACAGATGCCTCCGCCGATCCCTTCTGCATGCTGTCCGTTTACAAACACACCGGCAGCCTTATACCCTCTTTCGGCTGTACGCTCTCCTAAGGTTTCATTGTAAGAAAAGGTCTCACCAGGCATCAGTTCAATTCCATCAATTGCCTTTGCAGCAAGAGTCAGATTGGTGATCCGGTTGTCAGTACCGCCTCCATAAGTATTATAGCTTCCCAGCACATCCCGGAATACCCGGCTGGTCAGATCCCCGGTTGTCACCTCCGGCAGGATCTGTTCAAAAGCCACTGTAAACACACTGCCTTCTTTGGCCTGTCCATATTCTTTGACCGCCTTTGCAACATCAAAGGATATCCCTGTCTTGGAAGGAACGATCTCATAATCATTCTTTTCATCCATATATGCATCTTCCGGCTCCTGATAGATCTGCCTATAATAAGCCTTGAAATCCGGCTCCTCTGGTGTAACACTGATGGTTGCACACTGGATCTGTGTATCAAGATCCAGGCTGGCAGCTGCATGCAGGAGCTGCTCCTTTAAAGCATCTGTATCTGCCTTAATACCAGTTTTTCCCTTCTTTATGATCAGACTGTCGTCTGTTATCCGGCATACAGGCTGTACCACTGTATCTACCTTTTCGATTTCCATATAAGAAATCACAGAAGACACTGTCTCCGGATGGGTCACCTGGGGAAGAAGCGTGATCTCTTCTGCATTATCATCTGTCATCAGACGTATCCGGTCCAGACCTCTTTTATACCAGGCACCATGGCCAAGCTGATAGGCCTGCTCCACCACTTTCCCAGGATCTATGCCAAGCATAGGAAATATGTAAGCTTGATAAACTTCGTCGGACAGGTTCACCTGGATAGCCTTATCCTCATAAGTCTCTTTAAAATCTGCCAGGATTGCTTCTCTGGCCTGGGCTTTTGTCTTTCCCTGGATGGAAATCCCATTGACCTGAACATTTTTCCAGATCACGGAATCATTTAGAAGTACACACCAGACCAGATACAATACGGCTGCCAGAAACACTGCAGCCGCTGTAATACTGAAAGCTTTTTTTGCTTTTCTTTTCATATGTAAATCACCGTCTGGCAAGTTCCCTGGTAATGTCCTCCCAGGTAACGCCCTTCTCCACCATTAATACCATTGCATGATACAAAAAATCGGAAATCTCGTATTTAATCTCCTCTTTATCCGGATTCTTTGCAGCAATAACGATCTCCGTACACTCCTCACCTACTTTTTTCAGGATCTTGTCGATTCCCTTATCAAAAAGATAATTAGTATAAGAGCCTTCCTTTGGATGCTTCTTCCTGTCCATGATCACATCATACACATCCTGAAATACATGAAGTGGATTGGTGTCATCATACTCCTTTTTCATAAGAGGCTGGAAGAAACAGCTTCTGCTGCCTGTATGGCATGCTGCACCTACCTGATCCACCTTTGCAAGGATAGTATCATTGTCACAGTCAAGGGTGAGAGACTTTACATACTGGAAATGTCCGGAGGTAAGGCCTTTCGTCCAAAGCTCATTTCTGCTTCTGCTCCAGTAAGTCATCCTTCCTGTTTTCAAAGTGGTTTGGAATGCCTGCTCATTCATATAAGCTACCATCAGCACTTCATCTGTCTTATAATCCTGAACAACCACAGGAATCATCCCGTCACTGTTCAGCTTAAATTCACTCCAGGCAATATTGCTTTCGTAGGTATTTACAGGAATCCCCATACCTTTGCATCTGTCCTTAAAATCCAACAGTTCCTTTTCTATATTGCTTACAAAGGCACCGGAAACACCGCTTACAGCGTCTGACCCAAGAAGCTTAGTAAGCTTCTCTTCATCCTGTTCATCAGTATGAAGGATCACAGGGATGGAGGAAATCTCAGCCACCTGATCCTGCACCATATCCAGGGCAAGCACTGCAGATGCATAATTCTCGATCAGTTCTTTATTTGCAGTAAATTCTTCAATGGAAGAAATACATACAACCATCTTTTCTTTCCCAAAACGTTTGGATACCTCTTCCAGAAGCTTTACATTGCTCTCCTTGGAAAAGTTCAGCACAGCACAGGCACAGCCTGCGTAGATCAGCTTTTTCACATCTTCCATACGCTTAATATTGCCGGCAGCCATTACCGGAACTTCAGAAGCTGCACAAATGTCGCGGATCTTGCCGATGGCTTTGTCATGCTCTTCGTCCTGAGAGGAGAAGTCAAATACAAGCAGTTCATCACCGCCGTTATCGCTGTAAAACCTTGCCAGCTTTTCCACATCTCCGTCACCTAACAGATTTCTCTGTCCGAAACCGGTTACTGCCTTTTCAGACTGAAGGTAAAGGCAGGGAATCAATTTTTTCTTCATGATTTATTTTTATTCTCCTTTTTATAGGCTTCCTTTTGTAGATAAAACATCTGTAATACGGGGATCAAAGGATAAAGCCATATCCAGGGCTTTTGCAAAGCTTTTAAACATAGCTTCTGCCATATGATGGCTGTTGCCAGGGGTAAGTACCTTAATATGAAGGTTCATCTGTGCACTGTAAGAAACTGCATAGAAAAACTCACGCACCATCTCTGTAGACATGCCCCCTATCTTCTCTGTGGGGAACTGTGCGTCCCAGGAAAAATAAGGCCTGCCGCACAGATCTACTGCACAAAGCACCAATGTTTCATCCATGGGAAGGATAAAGCTGCCATACCTGCGGATCCCTTTTTTGTCTCCCACTGCTTCCCGGATCACTGAGCCAAGGACGATCCCAGTATCTTCGATGGTATGATGGTCATCCACCTGAAGATCCCCTTGCACACGCAGCTGAAGATCAAAAAGGCCATGTCTTGTAAATCCCTCCAGCATGTGATCAAAAAATCCGATACCTGTAGAAATATCTGAAATTCCGGTTCCGTCCAGATTCAGCTTCATCTGGATCTGTGTCTCTTTGGTATTTCTCTGTGCCAAAACCTCTCGTATCATAATGAATCCCCTTCATCTTCTTTTTCAAAACGTACTGCTATAGAATTGGCATGTGCTGTCAGCTGCTCAGCAGTTGCAAACTGTACAATATCCTTATGGATCTCCTTTAATGCCTCTCTGGAATAATATACTATACTGGATTTCTTAATAAAATCGTCCACAGAAAGTGCAGAGAAAAACTTGGCTGTTCCGTTGGTTGGGAGCACATGGTTTGGTCCTGCAAAATAATCTCCCAAAGGCTCGGAGCTGTATTCTCCGATAAAGATGGCTCCTGCATTACGGATCTTCATCATGACCTCAAAGGCATTGGCTGTTACGATCTCCAGATGCTCAGAAGCGATCTCATTAGCAGCTTCGATAGCCTCATCCATATCCTCTGCGATCAGGATATAGCCAAAGTTCTCCAGGGATTTCTCGATAATCTCTCTTCTTGATAACACCTTCAGGTATCCTTCGATTTCTGATTGAACCTTCTTTGCCAGCTCTGTACTGGTGGTGATCAGAATGGCAGAAGCCATCTCATCATGCTCTGCCTGGGACAAAAGGTCTGCCGCTACATAATGGGGATTAGCTGTATCATCTGCAAGAACCAGGATCTCACTTGGGCCGGCTACGGAATCAATGCTTACATGTCCATATACAGCCTTTTTGGCAAGTGCAACAAAAATATTGCCAGGACCTACGATCTTATCTACCTTAGGGATGCTTTCTGTACCAAAAGCCATCGCTGCAACAGCCTGGGCGCCGCCCACCTTATAGATCACATCTGCGCCGGCTTCCCTTGCAGCAACCAGTGTGGTAGGATAAACCTTCCCATCTCTTCCCGGAGGGGTACACATCACAATATTAGGAACTCCTGCAACCTTAGCAGGAACAATATTCATCAGTACAGAAGACGGATAAACCGCCTTGCCCCCAGGTACATAAACGCCCACCCTGTAAAGTGGAGTTACCTTCTGACCCAGCATAGTACCGTTTTCTGAGCTGGTAAACCAGCTGTTCTGCCTTTGCTTCTCATGATAGGTACGGATATTTACCAGTGCCTTACGGATCACTGCAAGAAGGGACGGGTCTACCTGCTCATATGCTTCTTTGATCTCTTCTTCCGTTACCTTTATATTCTCTGCTGTAATATCGGCCTTATCGAATTCCTTCGTATAGCCAAAAAGAGCCTGATCTTTCTCCTGCTTAACTTTATCCAGGATCTGGGCAACTGCCATCTCATACTTTCCGTAACTGGAAGGACTTCTCTTTAACAGATTCTCAAGGATATCTTTGGTGGATTCTTTTGTTAATGTTACTGTACGCATTGGTTTATCATTTCCTTTCCTATCAGATCACTTTACGCAGGTCATCGATCAGCTTCCGGATACGTTCATCTTCCATTTTCATGCTTACCTGATTAACTACCATCCTGGCAGACAAAGGGCATACCTCTTCTAAAACCTTTAACCCATTCTCACGAAGAGTGCTTCCGGTCTCTACAATATCTACGATCACCTCAGATAGTCCTACAATAGGAGCCAGCTCAATGGATCCGTTCAGCTTGATGATCTCCACTGTCTGGTGCTTCTTGTTGTAGAAATAATCCTTAGCGATCACAGGATACTTGGTAGCAACCCGGATCAGCTGGTTGGAATCCAGAAGCTTCCGTGCGCTTTCAGGCCCGCATACGCACATCCTGCAGGCACCAAATTTCAGATCCATCACCTCATAAAGCTTCCTGCCTTCTTCCATAATGGTATCTTTACCAACGATTCCGATATCAGCAGCACCGTATTCTACATAAGTAGGCACATCCGGTCCTTTTGCAAGGAAAAATTTAAGCTTCAGATCTTCATTGACAAAGATCAGCTTCCTGGAATCCTTATCCCGCATTTCCTCGCAGGTAATGCCGATCTTTTCAAACATATCCATTGTCTTTGATGCAAGGCGCCCTTTTGTCAGGGCAAATGTCAGATATCTCACTGTTCTAGTCCTCCTTCTCAGGTCTGAGTGCTATGTTTTTGCCCTGGCTGCGAAGCTGTTGTGCCTGCCGGATGGCTTCTTTGCGTCCTTCCGGTTTGTAGGTGATCACTTCCACAGTATCCTCCACAGGGATCTGCAGCTTCTGTCTGGAAAGAGCAGTTAAAAGACTGTCTACAACAATGGCAAATCCAATAGATGGTGCAGCCTTCCCGAAATGCCTAAGAAGGTCATTGTACCGGCCTCCCTTTACAAGCGGCTCGCCTGTACCATAAGTATATGCCTGGAAAATAATGCCTGTATAATAATGATATTTACTTACCATAGCAAAGTCAAAAGAAATATATTTCTCATAACCGTAAATCTTCAGGATCTGGTAAATCTCTTCCAGTCTTGCCACAGCCTGAAGGGCTTTTGGCTCCTGAGTGAGGGCTTTTGCCTTCTCAAGTACATCAGAAGACCCAAACATACGCGGCAGCTGTGCCAGTGCATTGCCAACCTTCTGGTCAATCCCAAGACGTTCTACCAGCTCTTCTACACCAAAATAATTCTTCATGGAAACAAGGCTGCGAAGCTGCTCCTCATCTTCAGGGCTCATCCTGGCCTGCTCAAGAAGAGAGCGGAAATAATCCACCTGTCCCACACTCACCTGAAAATCTGTAAGGCCGGAAGCCAGAAGGCACTCCACAGTCATTGCCAGAAGCTCTGCATCTGCTTCCGCAGAATCGTCACCCATTCGCTCAACACCCATCTGAGTGGACTCTTTCAGCCTGCCCTGATAACTGGAATTATTAATAAAAGTGTTGCCTGTATAGCAAAGGCTTACCACTTCCTTTTCAGGAGAAAAATAAGTGGCACAGGCTCTTGCTACAGACGGGGTAAAATCAGGACGCAGCACAAGAGTATTGCCTTCTCTGTCAAAAAATTTATAAAGATCTTTAGAAGGGATCGTACCTACTTCCCTGCTGAATACTTCAAAATATTCAAAACCAGGTGTTTCAATATCTTCATAGCCATATCTGCGGAACACGCAGTGTAGTTTCTCCTGCAGGCTCCGTTTCTGGCTGCATTCGTCATTATATATGTCCCGGACTCCTTCCGGCGTGTGAAATATACGCTGCATCTTATATTTACCTCCATTTATGCTTTCACATGATGTATGCCCCAAAAGATCTGCTGTGTGGAGCATGATATGATTTTGGTGCAAAATACCAAAATCATGATTACACGGATTATTCCGTGATATGCACTCCTACAATCTTTGCACTTTAGTATGCTACCATGTTAGCATACTACTATACGAAACAAGCAAGATTATAAAGGATTTTCTGCAGGTTGTCAATCCCGTAATTGCAGATCCTTCTGGATCCCTTCCAGATAAGGAACAAGAATACCGCTTTTTACAGGCAGATAATATTCCTGGCGAAGCTCATCCTCACGGAAGCTTTTACGCCCTCCCTCTTCCATCCGCTGCCAGAAAACCAGTAATTCCCGAAAAGGCAAATAATAGAAAAGATCCCTGGAGCTGAAGAAAATAAGAAAGAATGCAATGCCCCCCTGCTTTTCAAAATCCTTCATGAACGCCACCTGATGAGGATGGATATTGGCCAGAGGAAAGGTATGGGCACAGCATTCTTTTGCATCGAAGCAGACAGGGATCCCCTGTACTGCTCCTATATAATCTACGGTACTTCTCTGGTCAAAATAGGCCAATGTAATATGGCGGCTGTCCTTGTCCATCTTCACAGGTGTGATGGGGGTGGGGATCTTCTGAATCAATGCCAGTCCTTTTTCCCTGTATTGCTCATTAGTCCTGTTTACAAGTTCCTCCAGGGTGGATCCCCGAAGGCCTCTGCTGTTCCAGGTTGCCATCTTTTGTCCTCCCTATAGTCTACGAGTACAGTAAAATTAAGGCAAATCAATATGGTGATCACTTATAATCACTGTACTAGCTTAATGGATGGATAATAACGAATTACAGCCTTGCCTACGATCTGATCGAAACGTACATAAGTATTCTTCCAGTATCTGGAATCCTTAGAATTATTCCGGTTGTCACCCAGCATAAAATAACAATCCTCCGGAACCTGATATGGTCCGAAACTGCCCTTCATGGTCTCAGGAATAAAGGAATCATCCAGCGGTGTTTCTGAACCGTCAATATATACCTTGCCATCTTTGATCTCCACAGTCTCACCTGGAAGGCCGATCACTCGCTTGATGAACAGCTGGCTTTCATCATCCGGATATTTGAAGATCACAATATCGAACCGCTCCGGGTCTTTTACCTTCTTAGAAATCTCATGGCCAAACAGATCCAGGTTCACACCATATGCCAGCCGGAAACCAAAGATCCGGTCGCCGGTCATGATCGTCTTTTCCATGGATGCGGAAGGGATCTTTGCATTGATCAGTACCACATTGTTGATCAAAAGAACTACAACAACCACAATAATGATCATTTTTATGTAGTCCCATATTTCATGCCACACTTTCATAATATTTCATTCCTCCTGGTTATGTCTATTTTCTCTCCCTGAAGCACTTGCCCAAAAAGTCCGGGAACGGGTGCTGTTACAGTCCTGCCTTCCAAAGCCTTCAGACGGCCGCAGTCCTTTGGAAATACTATCCGCCTGCTGTGAAGCAGCTGGTATTTCAGCTGATATCTGTCCCGGAAATATTGGTTAGCCTTCTTATCCCCATATTTCTGATCACCTGCCACAGGATGTCCCTCACTGGCAAGATGGGCACGGATCTGATGGGTCCGTCCTGTGATCAGTTCTACTTCCAGAAGCGTATACTTCCCATTGTCACATACAGGTCTGTACCTGGTCTTTATTGGCTGGGAATCCTCTGTTCTGTCAGCAGATATTATTACTTTATTACATTTTTCGTCTTTATGCAAATATCCTTTAATATATTTTTCATTTTTTATTACACCAACTACCAGACAAAGGTAAAACTTTTCCATATTCCTGTTATGGAACATTGCTGATAAGTCCTGCAGTCCTGTAAGGCTTTTACCTGCTGCCACCAATCCGCTGGTATTCCGGTCCAACCGATTACACACCCCTGGCCTGAAAGTAACCAGATCAGCAGCATTCAATGCCCCTGTATCCAAAAGGTAGCCTGTAAGATACTCCACAAGGGAAGGAGTACCATCCCCTGCTGGCTGCGAAAGCATGCCTGCCGGTTTATTGATAAACAATACATCCTGATCCTCGTATATGATCTGAAGCTTGGCTCTTGCATGAGATGCCTGTTTTGCGGATGAAAATTTCTCAAAAGTTTCATCACTTAAAAACAGCTTTACCATATCTCCTGTACAAAGCATTTCATTGCCCTGGGCTTTTTTTCCATTAAGGGTAATGTTCTTTTTCCGCATCATTTTATAAAAAAAGCTTTTTGGTGCTTCTTCCAGCAGCTTGGCCAAATATTTGTCAAATCTTTGCCCTGCTTCATTTTCCCTGATCCTAAATTCCTTCATGGCAGCTCCTACAGACAAAGTGCAAGCAATGTATGCTTTACCAACTGATCTCTGTTCAGATCCGGATACTTGCTGTCCGGGCGGAATTTGATCCCTTCCCTCAAGGAATCCTGATGAAGGTTCATGGAATCAAGTCTCTCCAGAAATGGCCGGATATCCTTCAGGATCTTTACATCTACTTTATATCCATTACCCCTTACAATATTCTGGGCATGCTCTTCCATATAAGCAGTATCTACAGCCGGATCACTGGTGTAGCCTACCACTGTGTTGCCGCATACAGCAAAAGCATCCAGATATCCGCTTTTTTCGTAAAAAGTCATGTACATTTCGTAGGCCATTTCCAGATCTCCCTGGTGTTTTCGAATCTTTTTATAAAGAGCAGAATCCATAGGCTTACGCATCCAGATCATGATCAGTCCTACCATAGATTTACAGCCAGGCAGGCATCCTACTGCTGCGATCACTGTCCAGATGGTATTTCTTGTTCCATGATATGCCCACATGGTTGCAAAAATAAAAAGAGGCACGCCAAGAAGAATGGCTGTAAGGATCAGTCTCCGTTTCTTCTCGCTTTTAAAATAGCCAAATTCACCTTTTTCGATTTTTTTTCGTTTTTTTGTTTTTTTCATGAAACTGCTCCTTTTTTCTGTTGCTGTTTTCAGGCCTTATCAGGCATTTGGGGCCAAACCCTACCAGATCCATACGGCCTGCCATTTTTAGTCCCTCCAGCACCAACTCCCTGTTGGCCGGATTTTTGTACTGCATCAGTGCACGCTGGATGGCTTTTTCATGGGGATTTTTCGGTACATATACCTTTTCCTTTGTAATGGGATGGATCCCTGTATAATACATACAGGTGGAAAGGGTAGATGGTGTAGGATAAAAATCCTGCACCTGCTCCGGAGTATATCCCAGATCCCTTACATACTCTGCCAGCTTCACTGCCTCTTTCATGGTACACCCAGGATGGGAGGACATGAAGTAAGGTATGGCATATTGATCCTTTTGTGCCTGTTTATCTGCTTTATCAAATTCTTCCAGGAAGCGCAGGTACACCTGATGAGAAGGCTTACCCATGTAGTGAAGCACTTGATCCGACACATGCTCCGGTGCCACACGCAGCTGTCCGCTTACATGATATTTTACCAGCTCCCGTAAAAATGTTTTATCCGGATCTGCCAGCACATAATCAAAACGCACTCCAGACCTGACAAACACTTTTTTTACTCCGGGAATGTCCCGAAGCTTCCGGAGAAGAAGCACATAATCCTTATGATCTGCCTGCAGATTCTTGCAGGGCGTAGGGAAAAGACACTGCCTGTTCTGGCACACCCCTTTTGTCAGCTGCTTTTTGCAGGACGGATGACGAAAATCTGCAGTAGGCCCGCCAACATCATGAATATAACCTTTAAAATCCGGTGCTTTTGTCATCTTTACAGCTTCCCGGATAATGGAATCGTGGCTTCTTGTCTGAAGGATCCTGCCCTGGTGAAAAGTAAGGGCACAGAAATTACAGCCTCCAAAACATCCTCTGTTGCTGGTAAGGCTGAATTTGATTTCCTCCAGTGCAGGAATACCGCCTTTTTTCTTATACATAGGATGGTATTCCCCTGTAAAGGGAAGATCATACACATCATCCATTTCCTGGGTAGATAAAGGCATTGCCGGCGGGTTTTGAATCACATAGCCACGGTTCCCGTAGCTTTCTGCCATTGCCTTTGCAGTAAAAGGATCTGTATTCCTATACTGGGTGGCAAAGCTTTCCGCATACACTGCCTTATTTTCTTTAACCTCTTCAAAAGATGGAAGAATAATAGGCTCATAGGCTCGTAAAAGATCCTTTGTCCGGTAGACAGTGCCTGCAATATAGGTGATCTCTTCAATGGGAATCCCACTATCCAGTGCTTCTGCGATCTCCAGGATGGAATGCTCTCCCATACCATAAGAGATCAAATCTGCCCCAGAGTCAATAAGAATACTGTGCTTAACTTTATTCTCCCAGTAATCATAATGAGCCATCCGGCGAAGGCTGGCCTCGATCCCGCCCAGGATCACAGGACTGTCTTTATAGCTTTGACGGATCAGGTTGCTGTATACCACCACTGCCCGGTCAGGTCGAAGACCCATCTGTCCTCCCGGAGAATAAGCATCCTTTTGTCTGTGCTTTTTGGAAACTGTATAATGATTGACCATAGAATCCATGTTTCCGGCTGTAACAAGAAATCCAAGCCGGGGACGTCCAAATACCTGGATACTTTCTTTCTTGCGCCAGTCGGGCTGGGGGATCATCCCCACCCTATATCCTCTGCTTTCCAAAAGCCGTCCGATAATGGCCGCACCAAAAGAAGGATGGTCCACGTAGGCATCGCCACTTACATAGACGAAATCTACCTGTTCCCACCCTCTTTTTTTCATTTCTTCTCTTGTTACCGGTAAAAAATCCTGCATCTGGTGCTCCTTATATGCTTTATGTGTGATTTAATTCTGAAAATATACGGCCTGGGCACGATACCCTTCCGCAATAATATCCAGCTGTCTGTGAAAACGTTCCAGCTGACGCAGATCCTTTGTCTTAAACACACGAAGAAATTCTGACTGTATTTTGAGGACTTCACGCTGATTGGACAACCTGTAAAGATTCTCAATATTATTCAGGATATCTTTTACCAGATTAGACTGTACCTGGGAAGAATTCTGTGCATCCATGATCTCGCTTCGCACCAGTGACATCTCCCTGTCAAGGGAAATAATTGCTTCTGCTGCATTGCTAAGCCGCTCCGTAACATGGGGCGGCATATCCCCTTTGTACTTATACTGCAGGGAATGCTCTATGGTTGCCCAGAAATTCATGGCCATAGTACGAATCTGTATCTCTGCCTGCAGCCTTTTGGGACCGTCTAACGTCTCCACAGTATAATAAATGATCAGATGATAGCTGCGGTATCCGCTTTGCTTAATATGCTTCAGATAATTCTTTTCACTTTTCACCGTCATATCTGTCCGGCTTTGGATCAGGGCCGCCACCGTCTCAATGTCCTCTTCAAACTGACAGATGATACGAACCCCTGCGATGTCTTCTACTTCCTCTTCCATCCGCTCCATAGGGATTTGCTTCCGCTGCATCTTTTCCAGGATGCTGGTCACACTTTTTACCCTGCCGCTTACCTGTTCAATAGGGGAATATCTGTCATTTTCCCTGTGTTCTTCTATAATATGCTGGAATTTTACAGTCAGTTCTTTGACAGCCAGTTCATAAGGACATAAAATGCTTCTCCATAACTGTATTTCCATTCAAACCGCTCCTTAATTTAAGAATACCTCGGCACTCCCTGCCGGAGGCTATATCAGATGATACTGCCATACCCTTGCTTCCTTATCTTACAGATCAAATCTGCCTGTACTTTCCTGAAGCATTTTCAGAATATGATACGGATCTACACTCATCTCCTGTGCTTTAGGCGTCTTTATATAGATTCCCATATGAAGATGTACCGGAAATCTGCCTTTTGTACCTTTGGACCCATAGCCGGTATTCCCCATATAACCTAAAATATCTCCGGCATGAACCCGTTCTCCTTCTCTGAAGCTGTGGTCATATTCTGACAAATGAGCATAATAAAAATAACCACCGTGAGGAGAACGGATCCCCATACGATATCCGCCAAGAGGCAGCCACCCTGTCCTTTCTACCACACCATCCGTAGCAGAAACTACAGGATAATATCCCGGCTCTGTAACAGGGCCGAACAAATCCGTTCCATCATGGGTATGCGATCCACCATACTCCCTGGATGCACCGTAGGTATCTTCAAAACAGATATCCTCTCCTGCTACAGGAAAGCATTTAAGATCTGCCCATATGGCCTGATAACTTCGGCACAGCTGCAGGTATGCCTTCTTTTTGTATTTCAGAAAAGGCTGATAATCTGCATAGATCCTGTCCGGTGCAAAGGACCCACTAATCATAGTGGCGGTAAATACCTCCCACATATCTTCGGAATTTGTTTCCATGATCTGCCGATAAAGCCCTGCGGGCATCTTCTGCCTGCGAAAAGCTTCTTGATAGATGCTGTTTTCATTGACCTCGGACACACGGCTTCGTTCTTCCAGCACTAGCATCAGTGCCATCATCCACAGCATCAGAAATAAAAGGAGGATCCATGATCTGCATGGTCTTTGCTTCACCCTTGCACCTCCGAAAAACCATCTTTATCAGAGTATGCCCACAGACAAAGCTTTATGCATTTTTCAGAATCTCAGGTTTTCAGAATCTCTGATTTAAAACTTTCTGATTTGAGATTCTTTGATTTAAGATTCTTTGATTTAAGATTCTCTGATTTTCAATCCTTCAGATCTTCCAGTGCTTTCAGAAGATACTTCCATACACGTTCAACGGAAGCTATATCAAGAAGCTCCTCACAAGTATGGATATCCTTCATATTCGGTCCGATAGATACACAGTCCAGCCCCTCCATCTTTTCATAGAAGAGTCCGCACTCCAGACCTGCATGAATAGCTACAACCTTTGGTTCTTCTTTATAGAGTGCTTTATAGGCAGCAACCATCTTATCTCTTAATGGGGAATCCTCCCTGTACTCCCAGGCAGGATAAGCCCCCTGGATCTCATATTCACCTCCAAGGAATTCAGTCAGATACTCCAGCTTGTCAGACAATGCATCCTTTGCAGAGCCTACAGAACTGCGTACACTGCTTACAGATTCAAATTCGTCTTTGTGAAGGGCAACGATCCCAGGGTTGGAAGAGGTTTCTACAAGTCCGGGAATGGAACCGCTCATCTTGCGGATACCATAAGGCATGTTCATCAGGAAAAAAATTACCTTTTCACCACTGACCGGATGAAGCACTTCTTTTTCCATGTGGCCAAGAAGCTCCACAGAAATGGTAATCCCTTCATCCGTGCCTGCGTATTCTTTACGAAGATCAGCCTGAAATCTCTTAGCAAGCTGCTGGATCTTCAGAACATCTTCCGATGCTGCCAGAACCTGAAATTCTGATTCTCTTGTAATGGCATTGTCCTTTGTGCCACCATCCAGGGAAATAATGGCAAAATCTGCCTGCTTCTTCATCTCATAAAGCATTCTTCCCATCAGAATATTGGAATTGGCTCTGTTTTTATCAATCTCAGCTCCGGAATGTCCTCCGGTAAGTCCAAAAATGCGGACCCTGATACCTTCTCCTTCACCTGCTACACGCTTTACAGGAATCCTACTGTATCCTCCCATGCCGCCGGCACAGCTGACCCACAGGCTGCCTTCTGCCTCTGAATCAAGATTGATCAATCTACGGCCTTTCAGCACGCTGCAATCGAAATCCATAGCCCCCAGAAGTCCGATTTCCTCATCAACTGTGATCAGTACCTCTAATGGAGGATGGGGAATGTCCTGGCTTTCCAGAAGGGCAAGACCATAGGCTACAGCAATCCCGTCATCTCCACCAAGGGTAGTGCCATTAGCAGTTACATATCCATCTTCTGTTACAGAAAGATTCAAACCGTCTTTCAAAAAATCATGTGCTACATCTGCACGTTTCTCACACACCATATCCATATGTCCCTGAAGGATCACTGTAGGTGACTGTTCATAGGCTGCTGTACCATTTTTGTATATCACCACATTGCCCAGGTGATCCTGTACGTATTCAAGGCTGTGATCCTTTGCAAAATCAACAAGATAATCGCTGATGGCCTGTGTATTCCCGGATCCGTGTGGAATACCGCAAATTTCCTCAAAATAATGAAAAACTCTGGATGGACTGCAATTCTCTAATACTGCCATAGTTTTCTTACCTCCTTAATTTATGAATGATCATTCCCCGGCCCCCATATACTAAAAGAAAAAGGGGTAAGGGCTTGAAAAAAAAGCTGTTTTTTGCAGGAATCTGCTTCCTGCTTGTTTTCCTGCTGGCAAATCCTGAAACTGCCCTTCTTGCTGCAAGAGATGGACTTTCCCTGTGGTTTAATACCCTGTTGCCCACTTTGCTGCCTTTTCTGATCCTTACAGGATTGCTGATGAATATAAAGATCTCATGTCAAATCCCGAAACCTGGCATTCGCTTGTGCAAGACTCTGTTCGGACTGTCCCCCTGGGGAATGTATGCCTTCCTTTTCGGAAAGCTGCTAGGATTCCCTGTAGGCGCCAAGCTGGCCTCTGACCTTACATATTCAGGAAAGATCTGCAGACAGGAGGGGGAATATCTTCTTACCTTCTGCAGCAATCCAAGTCTGGTCTTTTTGCTCACCTTTCTGGGGCAAACCTGTTTGAAAGGACGTTACCCTGCGAGAAATCTGCTTATTCCTTTGTTTCTGGCAGATCTTTGCTGCATGCTGTTTTTCAGATTCTTTGTATACAAAGGCTGTACTGCAACCGATCACATGCGGCCTGATCCTGATGCAATAGCAGAAAAAAAGACATCCCAGGCATGCTCCACCGGAGCCCTTCTGGATGTCTGTATTATGAATGGATTTGAAACCATAACCAGGCTGGGCGGCTATATCCTGCTTTTCTCTGTGCTGTCCCCTTGCATCAGCCAGTGTCCTCTTATCCCTGATATTTTCAAAGAAATCCTGCTATGTATCATGGAACTGACTACAGGCCTTAACAGGATTGCATCCTCAAACCTGCCTGAACGTACCATATACCTGGCGGCAATGACTTTATCCTCTTTTGGAGGACTGTGCGTAGCCGCACAGACAAAAAGCGTACTGGATGGAAGACTTTCTTTCTTCCCTTACGCCTCTGCCAAATGTCTCAGTACAATCCTCACCCTCTGCATCCTCCTGATTGGGACATGACACAGTGGGCAAAGAAACGTATCCATTTAATTTACTGATCTTCTCCAAGATCATCCAGTGTCTCTGACTCCTGCTCAGGTGCCTGATAGGAATTGGAGATAGCTGCTGCCTGTGCTGTCTGAGGAGCAAGCTCCTGACGGTTGTGATTAACCACATCCAGACAACTCTGGAGAGCTTCGAGAAAACCTTTATATTTGCCGCCTGCATCTTCCAGGGTCTGATTCAGTACAGAACCGATATTAGCCATCATATCATCTGTATAAGTAATGGCACTTAAACGAATGCTGTTAGCGTCCTGTGTAGCAGAATCCAGTATCTCCTGTGCCTGGCGGTTCGCTGCATTAATGGTCTCGTTAGCCTGAGCATATGCCTTCTGCATGATCTCATGCTGGGTAACAAGCTCCTGTGCTTTTGCCTGTGCATCTGCAATCAGTGCATCTGCCTTGGACTGTGCATCCTCCAGAATAGCATCTTTATTGCTGATGATCTTCTGGTAACGTTTGATCTCATCTGGAGTCTTCAGTCTGAGTTCACGAAGAAGTTCTTCGATCTCCTCTTTATTGACAACGATCTTGGTTGTAGAAAGAGGCTGGTATTTACAACTATCTACATACTCTTCAATCTCTTCAATGATCTGTTCAATTCTGCTGCTCATAGTACACTCTCCTTATTTTTCTCTATTTCTTAACTGGTACATCTTCGCTCTTACTGCCTCTGTGATCTGAGGCGGGGCAAACTTGCTGATATCCCCGTCGAACATGGCCACTTCCTTCATAATCGTAGAACTTAAATATGCATACTCCAGACTGGTAGTCAGAAATACTGTATCCACATCCGGTGCAAGCACACGATTAGTCTGTGCCATCTGAAGCTCATACTCAAAATCCGTAACAGCCCGAAGCCCGCGAACAATGACCTGTGCCTTATTTTCTCTGGCAAAATTAACGGAAAGTCCGTTAAAAGGCTTAATGACAACATTTGAGATATGTTCCGTAGCCTTTTCTAGTATATTAACACGTTCTTCTACAGAAAACAACGGACTTTTTGCAGAATTATGCAAAACTCCCACGATCACTTTGTCAAAGGAAACACTGGCTCTCTGAATCACATCCAGATGCCCATAAGTTGCCGGGTCAAAGCTTCCCGGATAAACTGCAACTACCATGTATGATGTTCTCTCACTCTCTTCAGGATTTACAGATGTGTTCAGTTCTCTTTTCTGGTTATGAATACATGCTTATTGGTCTTGTATTCCTTGGAACGCAGCTGTGCAAATCCCATGGAATCAAGATAATCAAAATCAGTATCCAGATCAGCCTCCACAATGATCAGCGTATGCTCATCTACAAGACTACTGTCTGCAAGATAAGCCAGAACCTGCTGCTCCAGATCCTGTCTGTAAGGCGGATCCATAAAAATGCAGTCAAAACTCTCTCCGCCTTCCAGGGATCGTAATGCCTGCAACACATCCATGGAAAGCAGTTTACCACTATCTGCAAGTTTTGTAAATGAAAGATTTTCCCTGATGCATGCACAAGCCTTGGGATTCTTTTCAACAAAGACTGCAAATGCTGCGCCACGGCTTAATGCTTCAATACCAATGGCTCCACTACCGCTGAACAGATCAAGAAAACGGCAATCCGGGATCTCAGGCTGCAGCATATTGAAAAGAGTCTCTTTGATACGGTCTGTAGTAGGACGGGTCTCCATCCCAGGTACTGTTTTTAAGTTTAAACGTCTTGCTTTTCCTGCGATCACTCTCATTTCAGATTCAGTCTCCAATCCAGATCACCTCTTGCAAGTCCAAGGATCAGAAGCTCTGCTGTAGCGATATTGGTAGCAACAGGAATATTGTACTGGTCGCAGCGTCTCACAATAGCTGTGATATCCGGTTCCTTTGGATCGATCATAACAGGATTGTAGAACAGAATGACCATATCCAGATCCTGGCGCTCTACCATCTCCATAAACTGCTTGTCACCGCCAATGCTTCCTGCCAGGAATTTGTGTACATGAAGGCTGGTAGCCTCCTCGATCCTGCGGCCTGTAGTGCCTGTAGCATATACTTCATGCTTTGCCAGGATATTCTTGTAGGCGATGCAAAAATCTTCGATCAAAACTTTTTTACTATTATGTGCGATGATTCCTAAATTCATGGTTACTCCCTTTCTCATGTCCAAATCTTCCAAGACATACAGGTCTGCAAACTGCAGTCTCCATACAGATTCTCATCACGATTCTTTATTAAAATTCTTCTTTTCCGTTTTATTATAACAAATGTATAAAAGAAGTGCAATTAAATCTTGAAAAATTAGGCAAATTTTTAGCTGATATTTTTCCTCTTCACAGCAATAAATTATCTCAGTCGAGAAAACTCCCACCTCTTTCAGGTGGCGAGTAACAGTTCGACTTGAATTTTCGTACATCATACAAAAACAACCGAATAACGATGTACTAGTTATCACCGCCACAATCATAATTATCGTTTACTTTTTCACTGTCACATAAACCACTGTTTTTTTCTTTCCCGAACGAATGTTGATTCTTGCTTTTCCTGCTTTTCTGGCTGCGATCACTCCGGTTTTGCTTACTCTTACCACTGATGTGGACGAGGAGGTATATTTTACTGTTTCCCTGGAAGTAATCGGCAAGATCACAGGTGTTAGCTTCTGTCTAAAGCCTTTCTTTATAAGTAGATTCTTTTTCGATATGCGAATACTTGCTGTTTGCACTGGATCTTTCTGTACCTTCACCTGGATCTTTGCCTGAAGTCCACTGTTCAATGTTACGGTTACCGTTGCTTTCCCGGTCTTTTTCCCTGCTTTCAGAATGCCCTTTTTATTGACTGTAACAACTTTTTTATTGCTGGATTTCCAAGATTTTACAGAATCTCCTTTTGCATATGTAACCTTTACCTTATTTGTGGTCTGCCCCACTTTTAAGGGAACATTTTTTACATTTACACGGATCACAGGCTTAAAGCTTGCACCAGAAGTTCCTTCCTGCCCCTGGGTTCCTTCATTCGTCTGGCTCTTATCCGATGAAATATCTGACTGTGGCTTATCAGATGGCTGCGGAACTGCAGTAGGTTGTGGAGCTGCAGTAGGCTGTAGAGCAGCAGTTGGTTGTGGAGCTGCAGTAGGTTGTGGAGCTGCAGTAGGCTGTGGAGCTGCAGTAGGTTGTGGGACTGTGGTGGGCTTCGGCGCACTGGTAGGCTGTGGTGTATCTGTGGTCTCATAAAGCTTCAGATCCGGCTTCTGGGTAGTATCGCGCCAGTAGGTTTCCCCTACACTGTCATAATTAGTAGTGATTCTTTTTCCCTGCATAACTTTTAGGCGGACACCATTACCCACCAAAATCCCTTCTGTATAAGCTGCACCTGCTGTAACACTGCTGTTTCCCGGCATCTGGCTTGCGCCGCCTTCCAGATATGCTTCTTTCGTATTAATGGTGCCGTTTCCCGCAACTCCATGGCCACCCTGATCACTGTGGCCTGTTCCTCCTACAGCGATCAGCTTACCTTCTCCTGTTACCTGACTGTTTTCCAGGATCAGCGCATTTCCGCCTACCGAAGTGGTAGCGATTTTTCCGCCGCCAAATACAGCCAACACACTATTCTTCTCAATGTTCAGACTTCCGGAGGATACCTTTATGGCAGGCTGTCCGCTGTAGCTTTTCTTTGTAGCGGGATCTGTTCCTGTGGGAGCGTCATCTCCACGTACATAAACCTCTCCCCGGATCACCCCATTCCCATTTACCTGTATTACAGGTGAAATATTCTGACGTATCCAGCTGCCGTTAGCGAGAAAGTTTGTATTTGAATAGATGATGGAGCTTTCCAGGATTCCGCCTGTATCAAGGATGATCTGTCCATTAATAGAAGTTCCTGTAAGGAATTTCCCAGAATAATCATCGTAGTTAACAGAAAGCCTTCCTCCATCCATCACTTCTACCTGTCCATGAAGAGAAGAATCCCGAAGATTCAGCATACCACCATTTTCAACCAGAATCTTCACACTGCTTAGGATTTTCATATTTACCATGGTCAATGTACATCCATTGGGAACGATCAGCGTCTGTACCGGATCCTTTTCCACTGAATATCCCAGTTCTCCGTAAGTACCACTTGTATGGGAGCCGTACCATGCCTTGATCTGTGTTGGTACCGTTACAGTTTCATTTACCCCTCCGAAATTAGGAATCGCCCACGGCTCCATATCATACATGTATTTGCCATCGGCTGTCTGTACTGCGTTTTCCAGTTTCAGATAATCCTCCAGCTTTTCATTTCTTGCAAATATTTTAAAATATAATTCATTACTTACTGCAGTTCTGCCTGTTTCATCTGTAACTGTTACACTTACCGGATAGGTACCTACTTTATCCGGTACACCGCTTAAGGAAAGAGAACTGTCCCAGATAGAATACACACCAGACATTCCGCAGGAATCTGTATCAATATTAACCTTTGTTCTTTTAGAATTAACACTTACAACAGTGCTAAGAGGCTTCCAGTCATCTTCTGCAGGCTCATTTCCATCTGGAAGGATGGCAGCCTGAACCTCCACATTACTGTTTTTGTTGGAGGAAACTGAGGTAGATGCGCCACTGATCGCATCGTATTTCTGCTGTCCTGTCAGTGCTCCTTCAAAGCTGCCTACCAATCTGACAAACAAAGTATTTTCTCCATCTGAAGGACCTTCCTTGTCATTACCCGCCTGTGCATCATAAACAACTACCCCAAAAGTATTTCCCTGCCCTTTTACCTGGAGCACAAGATCTTTATACTGCAGATTGGAAATGGTGATCAGATCACCGCTTTTCAGCATGCCGCTTCCACTTCCATCAAAATATATTTTATTTTCGGACGGAGCCAGATAATAAGCTTCAGACGAAAAAAGACCAAGTTTAGAATCTGTTTTTCTCCATTCCTTGCCATTTACAAGTATCTTGCTGATCCCATCCACATATCCGGATTCTCCAGCATATAATACCTGACTGTCATTATATCCGGAACCATCTACAATACCAGTAAAATTGGGTGGTGTTTTCAACTCCAAAGAAGCTTCCCCTGAACTGAAAAGATCTGAATCACTATCTTCAAATACTGTTTCTTCAGGGCCGTCAGGCTGCTCTTTTACAGACGGCTCATCCTGATCAGAAAACTGTATTGTATCAACAGATGCGGATGCTTCTGAATCATCTGTAAAAATCTCTTCATCCTGTACATCAACCAGCTGTGTATCTGTTTCCTGTTCTGCTGCCAGAAGCAGCCCCTGATCAAAAGAACTGACAAGCAATGCCACAGCTCCAAGGAGTGCTATTTTCTTCTTCATTTGTTCGTACCTCTTTCATATTGTTAGTGTGTGCTTATATATATTATATACCGCTAACGTGATAATAGCATATCAAACTTAATTTCGCAATACACAACTTTCAGTAGGCAAGAAAACAAGTCATTCATCGTTAAAAACGAGTCATTAACATCACTCCCCTTGATTTTGCCGAATTCAAATGCTATACTGAATCATACTAAACTGATTAATGATATTATTATTTAAATAATCTTAAAACAAGTCATTGAATCAACACCCTTGCAGAATTATGCCCACAAGGGTGCTTTTTTGTGTTTCTTTTTATTTTAAGTGTGTTTTATTCTCATTCCGTCTTCATAGGCGAAGATTATATGCATAGCATTAATGCTGTTTATTTACATTTCTCGCTGCATTTTCATTTTATTATTTTATTTTAAGACTTTTGATTGTATTTTTATGCATATTATGTTATGCTTAAAGCAACTTATGACAATATGTGTGGAGGCAATTATGAGCAGAGTTCAGTATCTTTTTCGTTCCCGTAATATTATACCGGATACTATCAAATACATTGTACGTGAAGACAAAAGAAGTGTTATATATTTTATGGATAATCAGAAGATTTCTACCAGCATTCCTATGAAAGAGATCATGACAATGCTCCCGGAGAAGGATTTTGTCAGCATTCAGAAAGGCGTGATCGTTGCAGTCAAGCAGATCTTAGATATCTCTAATTCAGGAGTATATACTATGACAGACGGCAAGATCATCCAGGGCAGAAAGCGTTATCTCAGTGAACACAAGAATCGGCGTGCTGCTCTTGCACTGCATGTAGCAGATGCAGAAGGTAACTTTTATCCCCCTATGGGACTTTTGGAAAAATGCAGTCTTTTAGATGATCTTCCCCTGCCCTACTGTGTGATCGAACTGGTATTTGACAAGGCAGGTAAGGGGATTGATTTTATTTTCCGCTACTGCAATAAGGCCATGTCTACTCTTACAAGTTTTTCATCCGAGGCCATGATCGACCACTCATTTTATGAGATTTTTTCCAATGGCGATAAAAAATGGATGATCACTTATGCAGATGTTGCCTTAAATGGCGGGCAGCGTGTGATCCGGGATATCGGACCGGATCCTGAGAAGTCCATGAATGTTTACTGTTATCAGCCTGCGGATGGATACTGTGCCTGTGTTCTGGTGCAGGAATGATCTGTTTTCACGTAAATCATCACTTATAAAGAAACGTGCGCCGAAAGGCGCACTGCAAAAGCCGATGAAAGGAGCTCCCTTCCATCGGCTTTCTTTTTATTGATTATTATCGATTGATTATTATTTATTTGGCATATTTGGACTTGATATATTCGTCAATTCCTCTTGCGCCTGCCTTACCTGCACCCATAGCAAGGATAACAGTTGCAGCGCCTGTTACAGCATCACCGCCTGCATATACGCCCTCTTTGGAGGTCTTGCCGAACTCCTCGTCAGCGATAATACATTTTCTCTTATTAATATCCAGACCAATGGTAGTGGAAGAGATCAGCGGGTTCGGGCTTGTTCCAAGAGACATGATCACTGTGTCTACATCAATGGTAAACTCAGAACCAGGAATCTCTACCGGACGTCTTCTGCCGGATGCATCAGGCTCACCCAATTCCATACGGATGCATTTAATACCGGTTACCCAGTCTTTGTCATCTGTAAGGATCTCAACAGGATTGCAAAGAAGATTGAAGTTTACGCCTTCCTCTTTTGCATGATGTACTTCCTCTGCTCTGGCAGGAAGCTCTGCCTCAGAACGTCTGTAAATAATATGTACCTCAGCTCCAAGACGAAGTGCTGTTCTGGCTGCATCCATTGCAACATTACCACCGCCTACAACAGCAACCTTCTTACCATGTGCGATAGGTGTATCATAATCCTCACGGAATGCTTTCATAAGGTTGTTACGGGTCAGGAACTCATTTGCAGAGAATACGCCGTTGGCCTGCTCTCCTGGAATACCCATGAACATAGGAAGACCAGCACCGGATCCGATAAATACAGCCTCAAAGCCTTCATCCTGTAACAGTTCATCGATGGTAACAGATTTACCGATGATTACATTTGTCTCGATCTTAACGCCAAGAGATTTAACATTCTCAACCTCTGCAGCAACTACTTTGTCCTTAGGAAGACGGAACTCAGGAATACCATAAACAAGAACACCGCCTGCTTTGTGAAGAGCCTCGAAAATAGTTACATCATAACCAAGCTTTGCAAGGTCTCCAGCACAGGTAAGTCCGGATGGACCAGAACCGATCACTGCTACCTTATGACCATTTTTCTCTTTTGCAGCTGCCGGCTTAATACCATTCTCTTTTGCCCAGTCAGCAACAAAACGCTCCAGCTTACCAATGGAAACAGCTTCACCCTTTTTGCCGCGGATACACTGACCCTCGCACTGTGTCTCCTGCGGACATACACGGCCGCACACTGCAGGAAGGGCACTGGACTCACTGATGATCTGATATGCTTTTTCAAAATTGCCTTCTTTAACTTCATGTACAAATGCAGGAATGTTAATGGATACAGGGCATCCCTCAACGCATTTTGCTTTTTTACAATTCAGGCAGCGCTCTGCCTCTTCCATTGCTTCTTCTTTATTATAACCCAGGCATACTTCGTCAAAGTTGGTTGCACGAACCTTAGGCTGCTGCTCTCTGACTGGTACTTTCTTTAATACGTCTCCCATTATTTGTCACCTCCGCAATGGCCGCATCCGCCGTGATGGGTATCTCCCTCTTTCAGCTTCAGAAGGGCACGGCCTTCTTCTGTCTTATACATCTGCATTCTCTTCATGGCAAGGTCAAAATCAACCTTGTGGCCGTCAAACTCAGGTCCGTCCACACATGCAAACTTCACTTCGCCATCAACGATCAGACGACAGGCTCCGCACATACCGGTACCGTCTACCATGATCGGGTTCATGCTGACAACAGTAGGAATATTCAGTTCTTTTGTAAGAAGACATACGAATTTCATCATGATCATAGGTCCGATGGCAACACATACATCATACTGTTTGCCCTGGTTCTGCACAAGGTCACGGAGTACGTCTGTACCCATACCTTTGCGTACATAGGATCCATCATCTGTTGTTATGTAAAGATTACATACCTTCTTCATTTCGTCTTCAAGGATAAGAAGATCTTTTGTCTTTGCTCCTACGATAGCATCCGCAGTGATACCATGCTCATGGAGCCATTTAACCTGTGGATAAACAGGTGCTGTACCAACACCACCGGCAACAAATACAATACGTTTTTTCTTAAGTTCTTCAATGTCCTCATGGACAAACTCAGACGGCTGGCCAAGTGGTCCTACAAAATCTTCAAAAGCGTCTCCTGCTTTCAGCTCTGACATCTTTGTGGTAGATGCTCCAATGGGCTGGAATACGATAGTCACAGTTCCCTTCTCAGAATCATAGTCGCAGATGGTAAGCGGAATCCTCTCGCCTACTTCGTCCATCTTAACGATCACAAACTGCCCCGGCAGGCAATGCTTTGCTACCCGAGGTGCTTCCACATCCATAAGGAAAACATTGGAAGACAGTTTTTCTGCTCTCAGAATCTTATACATAATTCCCTCCTGGTATAAATATTTACAGGGGCTGGTGCGGGACACACCCATCCTGAATAAGTATGCCTGTAAGATCAGATGCATATTTATTCATGGATGTGCATTTATGCAACAGTTCCTTTTCTACTCTATCCGTATAACTATAGCACAGGAAAAGGAATTAATACAACAGAAATTCGCAAAAAATTACAGATTTTCTTTTCTTTTTTTCTTTTTTGTGTGTATCATACTGTACAATTTTTGTAATGCACTGCTTATGCCGCCCACTTCGTCGATCAGCCCTTCCTTTACTGCTTCCTCCCCTTCCAGCATGGTTCCCACATCCTTTACCAGCTGTGTAGTATCCAGCATCAGTTCCTCCAGCCTTTCCTTTGAAATGCCGGAATGCCGGGAAATAAACCCGGTGATCCGATCCTGGATCTTTTCCATATTACGATAGGTCTGAGCTACCCCGATAAACATACCGCTGGAACGTACCGGGTGGATCACCATAGTAGCACTGGGTACCACAAAGGAATAATCTGCAGATACTGCCATTGGCACTCCTATGGAATGGCCTCCTCCAAGCACCAGGGACACGGTAGGCTTGCTAAGGGATGCGATCATCTCCGCTATGGCAAGCCCCGCCTCCACATCTCCACCTACTGTATTCAAAAGGATCAGAAGGCCTTCAATACTCTGATCATCCTCAATCATGGCCAGCTTTGGAAGTACATGCTCATACTTGGTTGTTTTGCTGTGTGAAGGAGCTGACTCATGTCCTTCCACCTCACCAATGATGGTAAGAAGCTCCACACGGATGTCTTCCTGGTTTTCAGAAAGAAGCACCTGTCCCATTTCCCTGATCTGCTGATTCTGGCTGTTCTGATTATCCAGCTCATCCTTTTTTTCCTGACTATCCACCGGCTTTTCGCTTTTTGGTTTTTTCTCCATAAAAAAATACCTCCTGAATCATGATCCAGAAGATATTTTTTGCAAAAAGCTAATTATTTATTCATCCCAGTTGTGCCATACGTCTGTAACGTCATCATCATCATCCAAAAGATCCAGGGTCTTCTGAAGATCCTTAACAGCCTTCTCATCTGTCAGTTCGACCGTTGTCTGAGGAATCATGGCAACCTGTGCCTCAAGAAGAGGTACTCCTGCAGCTTCAAGTGCTTCTCTTACTGCACTGAAATCATCCGGAGCTGTCAGGACTTCATAACTGTCTTCTTCTTCGTTGAAATCCTCTGCACCAGCATCCAGAGCAGTCATCATCAGCTCATCAGCGTCCATTTCACATTCTTCTTTGTCAATGATAATCTGACCCTTCTGGTCAAACATAAAGGATACGCAGCCCTGTGTACCAATACTTCCGTTTCCTTTAGAGAATGCATTTCTTACGTTGCTTGCTGTACGGTTCTTGTTGTCTGTCAGTGTTTCTACGATAATCGCAACTCCGTTCGGTCCATATCCTTCGTATATGGCTTTTTCGTAATTGTCTGCGGAATCAGCTCCTGCTGCTTTCTTGATGCCACGGTCAATGGTGTCGTTAGGCATGTTGTTTGCTTTTGCCTTTGCGATCACATCACGAAGCTTGCTGTTGTTGTTAGGATCCGGTCCGCCGGCTTTAACAGCCATAACGATCTCACGGCCAATAATGGTAAATACCTTTCCCTTTTTTGCATCATTTTTTTCTTTTTTGTGCTTTATATTTGCGAATTTTGAATGTCCTGACATGTTTCCTTTTCTCCTTTTATCTCATTTTTTATCTTCTCGGCCTTTACTCTGCCGATGGTCTTATTGCCAAGGGAAAGTATCTTAAAAGTGTACCCTCCTACATGGATCACTTTGTCCAGGTCCTTTTCTGTAGGGATATGCCCCAGAACAGAAGTAAGATACCCGTTTAATGTTTCAAACTCACTGGCCTTAAATTCTATTCCCAGCTTCTCTTCCACATCCTCCAAAGGAGCAAGTCCCTGGATGATCATACTGTTGTCCTTCAAAAGGCGGAATGTAACCTGGTCTTCATCATATTCATCCAGAATATCCCCTACGATCTCCTCCAGGATATCCTCCATAGTGATCACACCGGCTGCCTGACCGTACTCATCTACAACCACTGCCATATGGATCTTCTTTGCCTGCATAAACTGGAACAGGTCACCGATACTGCGTGTCTCAGGAATCAATGTAACATCCCTTAAAAGCCCGGGCAGCTCCTTTAATGGCTTAAATCTGGCCCAGGGATTCTTGGTAATGAACTTCAGTGCATCCTTATAATGCACCACTCCTATAACATTATCCGGTTCTTCTTTATATACGGGATACCTGGAATAGCCTTCCTCCAGCATAATATCAACCATCTCCCGCAGCAGCACTTCCTGGTCAAAGGCTGTCACATCCTTCCTGTGGGTCATGATATCATGAGCTTCTGTCTCATTGAAATAAATGATATTCTGGATCATCTCCGCTTCTGATTCCTGAATCACACCCTTTTCATGAGCCTCATCTACAATAGAAATGATCTTCTCTTCGCTCATAGCCTTTTCTTCCTGGTTCCGGTCGATCCCAAAGGCTGCTGCCACCAGTCTGGCAAGCCTGGTAGTCAACAGGGTCAACGGATACAAAAAGCTGCAGGCAGTACTTACGATCCCCAGATAACGGTAGGCATATTTTTCAGAAGAATAAGTACCCACCCTGCGGAATGTAAGGATTCCAAGGGACGCAAGAAGAAGGATCCCTACTGCAACAAGAAGAATAAGCACAGGTACATGTTTTATGTACGGATGAAATACCCGGGCTGCCCAGGGCATAAAGAACGCTCCCACACTTACTCCGGAAGCCATAACCATAAGAGGAATGGCATTCACATAGCGAGAGGGCTGGCGGATCAGCTTCAGAAGCCGGATGGACTTCTGGTCTCCCTCTTCTGCTTTCTTCTCTACATCATTCTCGCTAAGATTCTGGAGTGCTGCAGCAAATCCGTATAAAATGCCATTCAGCCATAACAGAAAAAATAAAATTATAAGGCCCCATAGGGGCAGACTACTGCCATCTTCCATAAGTATAAATCTTTGTCCTCCAAATACAAAACTGTAAAAACTATTTTTGCAGCTGTTTTTTTAATATAACACTGAAAACCGGTTTCGTCAATACCTTCACCACAGCCTCAGAAGCCTTGTGTCACAGCCTAAAAAGCTCCAAAGACCCTGACGCAGGTGTTAAAAAGTAAGCTCCAGACTGATCTCCAAGGCATGGTTCACTTTGTCAAGCAAAGCATCATCCAGGTGACATACCTTATCCTTCAGCCTTCGTTTATCAATGGTGCGAAGCTGCTCCAGAAGGATCACGGAATCTTTCTCTATTCCATAAGCAGATGCATCAATCTCTATATGTGTAGGCAGCTTTGCCTTATTCATCTTGGATGTAATGGCAGCACAGATCACAGTAGGGCTGTGTCTGTTTCCCACATCATTTTGTATGATCAGTACAGGCCGGATCCCGCCCTGTTCACTGCCTACCACAGGTCTTAAATCTGCATAAAATATATCGCCTCTTTTAATAACCACACAATTCACACTCCAACTCACCTTTATTATGGTTTAACTGAGTATTTCGTAACTGTTCAGTACCCTCACAGTTATTTCCTACTGAATAGTTACAGTATTTCCATATTTTTTTCGTGTATACATGCGTGGTTTTGTCTGCTTAAAGAAACAGTTTTCTGCTGGATCCTTACTGTTTTCCTATATATACTCTGGGCACACGGCTGGATATCTGGCAGAGGAATTCGTAAGAGAACCGTCCGGACAGATCTCCCAGGGTATCTATATCGATCCTCTCCTGACCGTCTTTTCCCAGCAGTGTTACCTCATCACCTGTTTTTACTCCCGGAATCTCTGTAACATCTACCATAAACTGATCCATGCAGACTCTTCCGCAGATAGGTGCCTTTTTCCCATGGATCAGCACCCAGCCTTTTCCGGATAGCTGCCTGGAATATCCATCTGCATATCCTACCGGGATGGTGGCCAGCTGCATATCCTTTGGTGCAATAAAGGTGCCGCCATAGCTTACGGCCGTTCCCTTTGTGATCTTCTTCACAAAAGACACATGGCTTTTCAGTTCCATAACAGGCTTAAGCTCTACAATATGCTTCTCCACCTGCTGGGAAGGGTACACCCCGTAAATGGTGATCCCTGCACGTACAGCATCCAGATTGGCCTCCTGCATCCGTATCAGCCCTGCACTGTTAGAACAATGCTTCATAGGAATATGTATACCGTTTTCCTCTAAAAGACTGGCAAAAGCCAGGAAACGATCCAACTGAGTCTTTGCAGGACTTACATCATACTCATCTGCTCTTGCAAAATGGGTAAACATGCCTTCTATCTCCAGATAAGGAAGCTTGCTGATATTCTTTATTTCTTCCAGGCTTTGAGATCCATCATGAAATCCAATCCTGGTCATTCCAGTATCTACTGCCAGATGAATCTTTACAGTTTTGGAAAGTTTCCTGCCTGCTTTTGCATATTCTCTTGCCAGGCTGATGCTGCTTACAGCAATGCTGATATCATTTTTTGCAAGCTCCTCCATACATTCCGGGAATACAAGACCAAGCACCAGGATTGGCTTGCGGATGCCTGCCTCCCTTAAGGAAAGAGCCTCCTCCTCGGTAGCCACCGCAAAGCCCCAGATATAATCATAGTCCTGGACCAACCTGGCAATGGGCACAGCTCCGTGTCCATAAGCATCCGCTTTTACCACAGCGATCATCTTTGTGCCTGGTTTAATATTTTTATGCATAGCTTCAAAATTATAGGCAACTGCGTCCAGGTCCACCAGTGCTTTTACTCTACTGAATTTTTCCATAATGTTCCTCCCTGTTTCCTGTTTCAAAATCCCGAAGTACCAGTGGGATCGCATCCAGGATATTGCGGGCATTCATCCCTCTTGTACCAGCAGCATCTGCCGCCCTGTCTCCACATAGTCCATGGAGAAACACGCCAAGAGCTGCCATCCTTGCCGGATCCGGTACCTTTATATTGTTCAGATACATGCAGAACACACCAGCCAGCATCCCTGAAAGCACATCTCCGCTTCCTGCTGCTGCCATTCCCGCATTTCCAGACATATTAATATATATTTCATCCCTGCAGCCTGCAGTAACTGTACCGGCATCTTTTAACACACACACAGCCCCTGTTTCTTTTGCATAATCAGACGCTGCTCCTACCGGGTCTTCCTTCAATTCTGAAATGGAAAGCCCTGTAAGCCTGCCCATCTCCCCCATATGCGGGGTCAGCACAGTATTTCCTTTCAGATACTGCTTCCAGCCCGGATTCATGGATAGCAGGTTCAAACCATCTGCATCCAGGATCACCGGCTTCCCCGCCTGATTCCCATGGGCCAGAAACCAATTGGCCCGTTCCCGGCTTTCATCCTGGCATCCAAGACCTGGTCCAATCACCAGTACATCACACCAGCTTAACAGCTGCTGATTTATTTCTTCTGAAAATACACTTTCCACCATTGCTTCCGGAAGCAGAGACTGAAGCGGAATCCGGTTTTCTTCCACTGTCTGTACCTTTACCATACCAGCTCCTGTATTTAAGGCTGCACAGGCAGCAAAATATGCAGCTCCGCACATGCCCTTTGAGCCAGCCACCAAAAGCACTTTGCCAAAAGTCCCCTTATTCCCCCAGGGAACTCTCTGTGGCAGCTGCTTCATATCTTCTCTTTCCAGCTGCCACACCGGTCTGCCGTAATTGCCAGGATAATCATAGATCCCGATATCTGCTACTACAACTTTCCCGGACAGACTCCTGCCGGGATAGAAGCACATTCCCTGCTTCATAAAAGCAAAAGTAACGGTAAGATCTGCACAAAATGCGGTTCCAAGCACTCTGCCTGTGCTTCCGTCAAGGCCGGAAGGAATATCTACTGCCACCTTTTTGGCATCTGTCTCATTCATCCTCTGAATGATCTCCTTGTATCTTCCCTCCACCGGCCTGGTCAGACCTACGCCAAAAACGGCATCTACTATAGTAGTATATTCGTGCCATGTCGGGTTATTCACCTCAGGTACGTGATAATGCCTTGCAATCTGAATCTGCTGAGCCATCTGAGCAGAATATTTCTGGGAATTTCCTGTAAGAAACAGATCTACATGATATCCTTTCAGATACAACAGCCTGGCTACAGCCACACCATCTCCACCATTGTTGCCGTTTCCGCAAACAACCAGGATCCGTTCCCTGTCGGCAGAAATCTTCTGGATCTGAGCTGCCACAGCCAAAGCAGCCCGTTCCATCAGCACCATGGAGGGAATCCCTACATCATGAATCGTATACGCGTCCAGACTGGCCATTTCTTTGCTTGTTACTACCTTTTTCATATACGCCCACTCTCCTTTGTCTTTTTAAATGGAAAAAGCCGCCCTGAACCGCCGAATCATGCGGCAGCAGGCAGCAGCCTTTAACCAAAAGGGAAAAACTCTTTCCCTTAATTCTCTGTTTCCTTTTTTTCTTCTACATGCTCTTTCCGATACTGGCTTAAATTATAAGACAGAGTCATCAGGCTCTCGGAAAGATGAACATTTTCTACGATCACATCCTCCGGAGCATCCAGATCAATGTGTGCAAAATTCCAAATAGCCTTTACACCATTTTTGATCAGCACATTGGCCATTTCTTTTGCTTTATGCTTGGGAAGGGTAAGTATGGCAATCTCAACCGGATTCTCCTTAAGGAACTCAGGAAGTGTATTTATCATCTGTATCCCAATACCCCTTACAGAAATCCCCTCCAGAACCGGATTCACGTCAAAGATCCCCACCAGACGAAATCCTCTCTTCTCAAAATCACTGTAATTGGCAAGTGCCTGACCCAGATTACCTGCTCCAACGATGATCATAGGATGGATGGTATCCAGTCCCAGGATCTTGCCGATCTCCATGTACAGATAATGCACATTATATCCGTAGCCCTGCTGCCCAAAACCGCCGAAATTATTAAGATCCTGACGGATCTGAGATGCAGTCACATGCATTTTTTTACTGAGATCACCGGAGGAAATCCTTTCCACATTCTCCTCGATCAACTCTCCCAAATAACGATAATACCGGGGCAGCCTTTTAATAACCGCCTTTGATATCTCCTTTGCTTCCACCAACTCTTCCTCCTGCTGCCCATATCTAAAATTTATATCTCAATTATACTCAAATGATATTTTATTGTCAATCTAAGTTACTTACTTTGTGACTACTTTATTTATTTTTTGACACCCGATGCCTTTTTATTATATAATAGATTGATTTGTGGATTTCTTATTTTTTTGGAGGAACCTTTATGATTTTATCATGTCAGAACATATGTAAAGCATTTGGTGAAGAAGAAATTATCAAAGATGCATGTTTTCATATTGAAGAAAAAGAGAAAGCAGCACTGATCGGCAACAATGGTGCAGGTAAAACCACCCTGCTGCGGATCATTATGAACGAGCTTTCTGCGGATAGCGGTTCTGTAGTGATCTCCAGGGACAAAAAGATCGGCTATCTGGCTCAGTATCAGGATATTCACGGTCATCAAACCATTTATGATGAGCTTAGCTCCACCAAACAGCACATCATAGATATGGAAAACAGAATTCGTACTCTGGAACAGGAAATGAAAAATTCCCAGGGAGAGCAGTTAGAAAAACTGATGCAGACCTATTCCCGCCTGACCCACCAGTTTGAGCTGGAAAATGGCTATGCCTACAAAAGCCAGATTGCAGGCGTACTGAAAGGCCTGGGCTTTTCAGAAGAGGATTTCACCAAGCAGATAGAAACCCTTTCCGGAGGCCAGAAAACAAGGGTCGCTCTTGGCAAGCTTCTTCTGTCCCAGCCGGATATCCTGCTTCTTGATGAGCCTACCAACCACCTGGATATGGAAAGCATCGCTTGGCTGGAAAATTATCTGCTCACCTACCCTGGAGCTGTACTGATCGTATCTCATGATAGATACTTTCTTGATAAAGTTGTAACAAAAGTGGTAGAGATCGAAGCCGGATATGTACGGATGTACAGTGGCAATTACTCAGCCTATGCCTTGAAAAAAGCCCAGCTTCGTGATGCTCAGTATAAAGCCTATCTGAACCAGCAACGAGAAATTAAGCATCAGGAAGCGGTGATTGCAAAGCTGAAGTCCTTTAACCGTGAAAAGTCCATCCGCCGTGCGGAAAGCCGTGAAAAAATGCTGGATAAAATGCAGCGTCTGGATAAACCTGCTGAAATAAACGATCAGATGCGTCTCACCCTGGAGCCTCGCTTCATCAGCGGCAATGATGTGCTGACTGTGGAAGAGCTTTCCAAAACTTTTCCGGGACAGACCCTTTTCCAGAATATTTCTTTTGAGATCAAGCGTGGTGAACGAGTAGCCCTTATTGGGAATAACGGAACAGGAAAAACCACATTACTTAAGATCCTGAACCAGGTGATTCCTGCCGATTCCGGCAAGTTTACCCTTGGTTCCAAGGTACAGATCGGTTACTATGACCAGGAACATCATGTACTCCATATGGAAAAAACAGTATTCCAGGAAATCTCCGATACCTATCCTACTCTTACAGAAACACAGATCCGCAATATGCTGGCAGCCTTTCTGTTCACAGGGGATGATGTATTCAAGGTGATTTCCTCTCTTTCCGGTGGAGAGAGAGGCCGTGTTTCCCTTGCAAAGCTGATGCTCTCCGAAGCCAATTTTCTGATCCTGGACGAGCCTACCAATCATCTGGATATTGCTTCCAAGGAAATCCTGGAGGAAGCACTGAACAGTTATACAGGTACTGTCCTTTACGTATCTCATGACCGTTATTTTATCAATCAGACAGCCACCCGGATCATGGATCTGACCAACCAGGCCATTGTGAATTATATTGGGGACTATGATTATTATCTGGAAAAGAAAGAAGAGCTTACTGCCAAATATGCTCCTTTAACAACCCAGGAAGAAGAAGCCGTCCAGGTTTCAGATAACAAGCTTTCCTGGCAGCAGCAAAAGGAACAGCAGGCAAAAGAACGTAAAAGGGAAAACGAACTGAAGAAAACCGAAAAAAGGATCGAAGAACTAGAAGCCCGTGATCAGGAAATTGATGAAACCATGATTCTTCCTGAAGTTTGTACCAACGTAGCAGAATGTACCAGATTAAGTAAAGAAAAAGCTGCCATTGCAGCAGAATTAGAGGAATTATACGAAAAGTGGGAGGAGCTGGCCTGATGGCCGGCTCCTCCTTTGTTATGATGATATCTTTTTTATCAGAGAAGCTTTTCCAGATTCTCACGGATGGCAAGGATAAATTCTTTGCTGTTCAGTACTGTTACATCCTTCAAGGAAGTGATCAAAGCCAGGTCCTTTGTCATCTTTCCGCTTTCGATAGTTGAAAGTGTAGCCTTGTCCAGCTTGTCTGCAAAATCCTGCAGTTCCTGGATCCCATCCATCTCTCCTCTTTTACGAAGAGCACCTGTCCATGCAAAAATAGTTGCCACAGAATTGGTGGATGTTTCTTTTCCTTCCAGATGTCTGTAGTAATGTCTCTGCACCGTACCATGAGCAGCCTCATACTCATAGTAGCCGTGAGGGGAAACAAGTACAGAAGTCATCATTGCAAGAGAGCCAAATGCAGAAGATACCATATCACTCATCACATCTCCGTCATAGTTCTTGCAGGCCCAGATAAAACCGCCCTCTGCTTTCATCACACGGGCTACAATATCATCGATCAGGCTGTAGAAATAAGTGATCCCTGCTTCCTGGAATTTTTCTTTAAATTCTTCTTCATAAATCGTTGCAAAAATTTCTTTGAATTTCCCGTCATAAATCTTGGAGATTGTATCCTTGCCTCCAAACCACAGATCCTGCTTTGTATCCAGTGCATAGTTAAAGCAGCATCTTGCAAAGCTTGCAATGGACTCCTCAATGTTGTGCATTCCCTGGATCACACCTGGCTTGTCAAAGTGATGGATCAGTTCTTTTTTAGTCTCTCCATCTGTACCTTCAAATACAAGATATGCGTCTCCCGGTTTCTCAATGTTCATCTCTGTATTCTTGTATACATCCCCATATGCATGACGGGCAATGGTGATCGGCTTTTTCCAGTTGCGTACACAAGGCTCAATTCCATTTACAACAATAGGTGCACGGAATACGGTACCATCCAGGATGGCACGAATAGTGCCGTTAGGGCTTTTGTACATTTTCTTCAGGTCATACTCGTCCATTCTTGCCTTATTTGGGGTAATGGTGGCACATTTTACAGCAACTCCGTATTTCTTGGTTGCCTCTGCTGCATCTACAGTAACCTGGTCATCTGTATCATTTCTGTGCTCCAGGCCAAGATCATAATATTCAGTCTTCAAGTCAATAAAAGGATTCAGAAGTTCATCCTTAATAAGCTTCCAGAGAATACGGGTCATCTCATCTCCGTCCATCTCTACAAGGGGTGTGTTCATCTGAATTTTTGCCATTTAGATATTCCTCCTCTTCTTATTTCAACGTAATACCAAGTCTCTCACAGGTTTCTGCGATCACAGCCTCCAACTCCTTATCAGACAGTACTGTAACACGGCCGTCTTCATACTGGCTGTCTACCCATGCCTTGATCATTGTAACAAGTTCGCTGTTCTTGTCAACCTTCTTATCGCCTTTCAAACGGTAATGGGTATCGATCCAGTGGGCGATCCCAGCTGCTCCTGAAGTATTGGATACTGCTACCTCAGCAGATCTGTTCAGGAATTTCTCTGTATCAAACACATTATAGATCTCTTCATTCTTCAGAAGACCATCTGCGTGGATACCTGCTCTTGTCACATTAAAATTCTTGCCTACAAATGGTGTTCTTTCCGGAATATGATACCCGATCTCTTTCTCATAATATTCAGCCAGTTCTGTGATCACTGTGGTATCCATACCGCCCAGATTGCCTCTAAGCTGTGCATACTCGAATACCATAGCCTCCAGCGGAGTATTTCCAGTCCGCTCTCCAATACCGAACAATGAGGTATTCACTCCACAGGCACCATACAGCCATGCGGTAGTGGAATTGCTTACAGCCTTATAAAAATCATTATGTCCATGCCACTCGATCAGCTCGGAAGGCACACCTGCATGAATCATAATACCATAAATAATACCAGGTACAGAACGGGGGATCACAGCACCTGGGTAGTTGACTCCGTAGCCCATAGTATCGCAGCATCTTACCTTTACCGGGATACCATAATGCTGGCGCAGCTTCATAAGCTCCAGACAGAACGGGATCACATAACCGTAAATATCTGCTCTTGTAATATCCTCCAGGTGACAACGAACAGAAACACCGATCTCCAAACATTCCTTCACAATACTGAGATAATGCTCCATGGCCTGCTTACGGGTCATCTTCATCTTATAAAATATATGATAATCAGAACAGCTTACAAGGATACCAGTCTCTCGCATACCCATATCACGCACAAGCTGGAAATCCTTCTTATTTGCACGGATCCAGCTGGTCACTTCCGGGAACTCATAGCCACGTTCCATACATTTTTCAACTGCATCCCTGTCCTTTTTGCTGTAGAGGAAAAATTCGGAAGCACGGATCCTTCCCTCCGGGCCGCCCAGCTTATGAAGGTAATCATAAATCCTTACGATCTGATCCGTAGTGTAAGGAGCCCTGGACTGCTGTCCATCTCTGAATGTGGTATCTGTGATCCAGATATCATCCGGCATATGATGGGGAACCACCCTGTCATTAAATGCGATCTTCGGTATTTCAGAATAAGGGAAAAGATTTCGGAATACGTTTGGTGTTTTTACATCCACCAGCGGATACATATGCTCCTCTAACTGAAGCAGATTCGTATGCCGATTCATTGTCACTCGTCTATTTTCCATAATTTCCTCCTCTATGAACACGAATAGTATTCATACTCTATGAATTGTATTCACATCGTTTCCATTGTACTCAAAAAGAGGATCTAAGTCAACGCTTTTGTACGTTACAGTGATAATTTTTTGTCAAATTCAAAAAACGTTCACGGTTGAAGCGACCCCATCCCTGGATATTCCTTGGCAGCTGCATATCGTCTGCACTTTCTTTCAGCATCCTTTTAATAGCCACATTTGTTAGGGTGGGATTCTTTTCCAGAGCGCAGGCAATGGCTCCTGAAACAACCGGGGTGGACATAGAGGTTCCGCTTTTGACTCCATATCCGTAGATCCCGGGGGTGCCTCCTGCTAATGGTTTCCATTTTGTATAAGGTATACAGGATACGATATGATTTCCCGGCGCAACCACATCCGGCTTGCATACGCACTCCTTTGTAGGCCCTCGTCCGGAAACTGCTTTTTTTCCTTCCAACAGGTCACTGGAACCTACAGTGATCACCTTTTTGTTGCTGCCAGGCGCTGTAATGCTGCCTGACCTTGGCCCCTGGTTTCCAGCCGCTGCTACCACTACCAGTCCTTCATCCCACAGCTGATCCACTGCATCAAGAAGCGCATCCTGTTCATTAGAAGTATTGCAGGTGGTTCCCACAGAAATATTCACCACCCGGATCCGGTACTCCTCCCTATTGCTTCGGATCCACCGAAAAGCCTGCAGCAAATCCTCTCTGCTTCCGTTCCCATATCTGTCTAATACCTTTAAAGCAATAATGCTGCAGCCAGGTGCTGCACCCATATACCTGCCAGAGGACATTCTGCCATCTCCTGCCAGGATCCCGGTAACATGGGTTCCATGTCCATTATCATCATATGGCTGTCTACGATAAAAAAGGAAATCATAAAAAAAACGGATACGGCTGTCAAAGTCTGCATGGGGGAAAAGCCCGGTATCCAGCACTGCCACTCCGATCCCTTTTCCAGTATATGTCCTGCCTGTCATAAGCCTCTCCGGAAAGGTCTTCTTATTATTATATTCAAAAAGTTCCCCTGTTGTGACCTGCACTGCATTTCCTGAGTTTTTGTAAATTCAAGAATGCCTCGGCATTCTTGCTGCGAGGTGCGCGTCATGCAATTGCATGACATACTTCTCCTGCGCACCTCTGCAATCCTGCCGGAGGCTATATCAGCTGGGGGATTGACTCCCACCACTGATACCAGCTTGTTTCTCACCACCTATAGAGGTGGGAGTCATCTCCCAGCTGATATACTTACAAAAAACACCCAGGAAGAAAACTTCCTGGATGCTTTTTAAATCTTTATAAAAATTTTCTCAGATGCTTTTGAAAGTCTTACCTGATCTGTCAGAAATCCACGATCTGGCTAATCTGATGATTAATATCATAGCTGCCGCTGCCGTATACTCCACGATACCAGCCTGCTGCATGGGCTTCCGGATCATAATAAGCTCCGTTAATGATCACCCAGCAATGACGGGTCATACCATCTCCGGCACCGTCTCTTGTACCGGAAACACGGCCGGCTACCACCTTAGGGCTAAATCCGGCTTCTTTTGCAAGAGCTGCAAAAGCACAGGCATAACCATAACAGTTCCCTCTGCTGGTAGCCAGTGTATTTAATGCACACCTTCTCTGCCATCCTGCCGCAGTTCCCGGATACCATCCATAATAATAAATGTTATTTACCACATAATTCCAGCAGGCATTCAGTTTCTGATAACTGGTCATGCTGTCATTTGTGATCCTGGACAAGATCTTCATGGTCTGCATCTTCAGCTGGGAATTGGTATTGTTTACTGCATAGCCTTTCTTCCCAAAGGTAATTCCGTCATATACACGGTTCTTACACAGTCTGCCCTTAGGATCACCTCTGTAAAGACGGTTGTTCAGCACAAACCAGCCCACAGTGGCATGACCCTTGCGGTCCACATAGTACAGGTTCTGCCCTACCTTTACAACAGAGGGCTTCTTAGGGCGCATCAGCTTACCTTCCAGATTAAATACATACACATACCGGCCTCTTTTCATGCTGTTTGTCACTGCATGACCATTTGCATTAAAAAAGTAACGGTTAGAGCCAATATTCACCCACCGGTTCCGGATCTTTTTTTCTTTTTTGTAATAGCAGTAGTATCTGCCTTCTTTTAAAAGGCCCTTCTTTACTACAGGTGTTTCCTGGGAAACGGTTTCCTGGGGAGCTTCTTCTGAAGCATAAACCTGGCCGGCACCAAGGGGCAGAAGAACTGCCCCGCAAAGTACCATAAAACATCTCTTCAAGCTTCTGTGAAAATCAATAGTTCTCATATGTCACACTTCCGTCAGACCAGGTGATCTCATAATATCCGTGCCCGCTTCCATCGCAGTCATCATATGCCTGCCTGCTTACTTCTGTTTTCTGAGCCGGCTGTGCTGCCGCTGCGGCTGCCTGCTGTTGTGCTGCCTGAGCTGCTGCCGCTGCTGCTGCCTGAGCTGCTGCTGCATCTGCTTCCTGTTTTGCTTTTACCAGTGCATCTACCGCTGCCTTGTCCTCTGTCAGATAGCTGTGGAATACATAGCCTGTATCATCCCCATTCTCTACCTTGAACCATCCCGGAACTGCTGCAATCACTTTAAATTCATCGCCAAGTGCTGCAACCTTTAAGGATTCAGACTCCTTGTCAGCCTCTTTACGTACATGCACATTAGCAGATACGTACATGGTGATAGGCTCATCAAAGGTACGCTCGTCTGCAGTCTCTGCCGCTTCCTGATCCTTGCCGCTTTCATCCTTATAATTGATGTACAGAAATTCATAGGAATTCACAAGGACTGCATCTTTCCATTTGTCTACAGTTACATCCTGGAAAGTATGCTCTGTACCATCTTCCTCTGTAAGCACAAGATCCATCTTTGCTTCTTTGGAAGCATCTGCAGTTTCTTCGCTGTTATCTGCTTCTTCGCTGTCATCTGCTGCAGCTTCTACCAGCTTTGCTTCCTTGATCGTCTGTGTTGTCTGATTGGTTACTGATAACTCTCCTCCGTCAAAGGCAATCGTAAAATCCTCTGCGGTTGCTTCTCCATCACTGTCCTGTGCCTCCGCTTCCTGTGCTGCTGCGTCCTCAGCAAATACGGCTACCGGTGCAGAAACTGCAAGGGAAGCAGCTGTCACAATACTTAAAAATGCTTTCACGCTTTTCATCTTCATGATTTGTTCCTCCTTTAGAGCCTTATTTTTGCAGGCTTAATCCTTCAAAGCCCTATGCTGCAGGCTCAAATGTGTAACTGTAAATAATATGATATCCCTGGTCATCCTTGGTCACAACCTCCAGGTTGTTTTCGCCCGGAGCCAGTGATGCAGAATAAAGATACAGACAAAAGCCTCCATCATCCAGTGTGCCGTCCTCCAGCTTCACATCCACAGGAAAAGCTTCATATACCCCTGCCTGATTGATCCGCAGATAAATCTGTGTATCTGTATCCAGATATTCCGGCTTGATCCTTCCTGTGATCTGTACCATATTTCCAACGTTCTTGGATGCCAGATCAGTAGTTCCGTCCTCAGCATCCTGGTTCAGCAGGCTTTCCGGTACAACCGCCGGTCCGGCCATCACCGGTGCTGACACAGCCATCTCAGGCAGGAATCTTTCTGCCCGCTCCACAACAACTGTATCTGCCCCTGTAGTATCAATATCACTAAGCTGATATGGGATACCTCTTGAAAAATATGCATTGGCATAAGCATCTGCCATAAACGGCAGCAGTGCATTTCCAAAAGAATCCCTGTACATCACCAGACTTCCGGATTTCACAGGATTGACAGTAGTGATCTTAGGATCAAAATTGCTGCCCACCTCTCCTACATACGCATAAGTGGTCTGACGGTCATAATAAACCTCATCCTCAAGCTGAGGCATGGAGGGATACAGCATAGTATCCAGATCTCCCTCAAAGTCTGTACGTACCTGATATGGCTCCTCATCCCAGGAATCATGCTCCTTTTCAAGAGTATCCAAAAACAGGTCTGAAGCCATGGCAGCTCCTTTATTATTCCAATGGGAATCCCTCTTATGATACAAAGTTTCATCCTGTGACAAAAGCATATGGTACAGATCTGCGTAATGGACGCCTTCACTGGAAAGCCAGGGTACCAGCCTGTCCAGATTCTTCTCATCTGAAACCTTTACCTTATCATAGTAAGGCATATGTTCATCATACAGCGAATTTTTATTTGGTGCAACTGTAAAAAGAAAATCCACATTTCTTCCTTCCAGATAGGTCTGCATCATGGAAAGAGTATGTGCAATATTAAAAAGACTTCTCTCAGAAAGCGGGTCTGTGCCCAGGTAATCAGAAAGGGAATCCTTATAATAAAGCCATCCGTCAGTACCCTGGATCACACCGGACGCGGTGGATACACCAAGAACTTTGCCATTTACCACAGCATTGGCTGTAACCAGCTCATTACGGAATGCAAAATGATCCTGGAAGTAGTCTCCTGCCTGAGAAAGCCAGTCAAAATTAATACTTCCATCCTCTGTCTTGAAGGAAGGAAATTCTGCCAGGGTACGGTTCTCTGAAGAGCTTTCCTGGTGGGTAAAAAACATGCCCACAGAAGGAACAAGACAGATTCCAAAAAACAGAATACTGTATAATATTTTACTTTTCTTCATTTGTCATGTCCTCCTAGAAACGGAAATAAATAAATGGATTATAGGTACCGCCAGCAAGACTTAAAATGCAAAGAAGAAGTCCTGCAAAGCTAAGCAGGGAAACAAACACCTCATAGCCCCTGCATTTCTTCAGGGAAGCATTTACAGGGGTAGCTGCAATAACCGCACACACCAGTGTTACCAGATAAACCGGTGTCAGCTGCTGAAGTACAAGGCTTACAGCGGATGTTGAAAAAGAAAATCCTGTAAACATCTGCTTAAGCCAGAAAACACCCTGTCCCATAGTTTCTGCCCTAAAAAATACAAATCCGATGCACACTACCAGCAGAGCATATATATGCTGGAAAAAGCCTTTTACCTTACCGCCCTTTTTCACAATGGCTGGTACATACTCTTCCAGCATAAGGAACAAGCCGTGATAAACACCCCAGAAAAGGAAGTTGATGGCTGCCCCGTGCCATATACCGGTAGCCAGAAATACGATCATCTTGTTGATCACTGTCCTGGTGCGGCCCTTACGGTTGCCGCCAAGGGGTATGTACAAATATTCCTTGAACCATCCGGAAAGAGAAATATGCCATCTTCGCCAGAACTCTTTAATGCTGCTGCTGATATAAGGATAATTGAAGTTCTCTTTGAAATGAAAACCAAACATCCATCCAAGACCGATAGCCATATCACTGTATCCGCTGAAATCAAAATAAATCTGCAGCATATAGGAAATGGCACCTGCCCATGCTCCCAGGATATTGATCTGAGACGCTGCCGCCCCGAAAAGGTTATCTGCCACAAGTCCCATGGTATTGGCGATCAGAACCTTTTTACAAAGACCTGCTGCAAACCTGCGGATCCCTGTAAAGGTTCCCTCCAGTGTCTGAGTCCTTGTATTTACCTCAACCTCTATGTCATGGTATTTTACTATAGGTCCTGCGATCAGCTGCGGGAAAAAGGATACATAGAGAAGTACCTTGCCAAAATTCTTCTGTGCCTTTGTGGTACCGCGGTATACATCGATCACATAAGACAATGCCTGGAAAGTAAAAAATGAAATACCGATAGGCATACGTATCTGCGGTACTGGAACTGCCGCACCTGTAATAGAATTAAATGAACTGATTAAAAATCCTGTGTATTTGAAAATGATAAGAACTGCAAGATTGGCAAGCACAGCTGCCACGACCCAAACCTTTTTGTGACCCGGATCCCGCTCTACAAGCCAGGCAAACAGATAATTAAAAAAGGATGACCCTATAAGAAGCAGTACATAAACCGGCTCTCCATATGCATAGAAAAGGAGACTGGCAATAACCAGTAACATGTTTTTGGCCCGCATCCCCGGAAGAAGGAGATGCAGACCAAATGTTACCGGCAAAAAAATACACAAAAAAATCATAGAGCTGAAAACCATCTTTTAGATCTCCACGTTAATGTAATTTGTCGGTTTGTATTTTTTATTCTTCACTGTAGGAAGCTTAACCTTGGACCATTTGGTACCATTGATCTTCTGCTTGGATGCTACAGCTGCTGCATTGGCATCGTAAACATACCAGGTGCGTCCGATCTTCACTTCTACCCATGCATGAGGCTGCCAGTTGGTCTTCTTAATGAAGTTGCTGGTACCAAAGCCAATACGTACCGGATATCCGGTTGCTTTCTTTGCACAGAATGCAAGCGCTGCAGCATAATGATAACAGCTTCCTCTTCTGGATTTCAGCATCTGCTTTGCAAAATTAATCTCCCATTTCTTAGTAGTGGCAGGCTTGAATCCAAGGGGTGCTCTGCCATATTTAAGCTTTGATACATAAGTAAACACTCTGTTAAGTGCTACTGTCTTGGATGTGGAAGATGTGATCTTACGGTTCTTCATTACCTTGGCAACTGCAGTCTGAAGCTGCTTGTCAGCCTTGGATGTACGGGTCGCAGCAGATACAGGTACCAGTGTCCCAAACACCATGCACAGTACCAGAACCAATACTGCAAGTTTCTTGCTGAACTTTTTCATGTTCATTTCCCTCCTGAAAATTTAGTTATCAATTACAGAATGCCTGGCATAAAGCAATAAACAGCAAACCATGGCATATCTTTTATGAATTATAGCACAGGGTTTTCTCAAAGTCTATACTGGTTGTAAATTTATTGTGTACTATATTACTCTTGTATTTAATCACCTGTTTCTGTATCATATGTATAAAAAATGCTGAAAAGGAAACCCTTAGAAATAAATCTTATGAATAGTAATATTTGTAACTGTCACCTGCTTATTACAGTCAGATTCTTTCAGGCTGCTCGACTTGAATTTTTCAGGAGGTATATGCATGCTAGTGTTTCTTTTTCTATTCTTTCTGCTGCAGTCCCTGGTTCTGTGCTGCTGCCTTGCAGCCGGCAATGACCTGGATTCCCAGCTTCTGTCAGACAGAGAACAAATGGAATTTCTGTCTGCATGGGCAAAAAAACACGCCCCCCGCTAGGGGCGTGCCACACAGAGAAAAGCCTTTATATAATAATGCAGACAATTCCGCCTTTGCTGTCGTTGACGATCTTCTGCATGGTGTCCTGCAGCTTTATTTGACTTTCCTGACTGATAGAAGAAATCTTACTGCGAATACCATCCTGCACCAGCTGTTCAATGGATTTGCCGAATATATTTGTTTCCCAGATCCCATCTTCACCAGATGCATTATCGCCAATATAGGTGATCAGATCCTTTGCCTGCTGCTCAGTTCCTACGATGGGAGCGATCTCGGTTTCGATCTCTGCCCGTATCATATGGATGGATGGGCTTTTAGACCTGATCTTTACCCCGTATTTGTTTCCCTGACGGATCACAGCCGGTTCTTCCAGACGGATTTCTGAAAGCTGAGGCACTACCACCCCATAGCCGCAGCTGCGTACTGATTCCAGTGCTTCTTTTACTTTTACATATTCTTCCCTCATGCCGGAAAGCTCTTTCATGGTATTAACCAAATCATACTGGCTTTCCAGGGGAACCTTGCAAAGCTCACTTAACATCTGATAGTAATATTTATCATCCACATCTACCCGTATAGATACCTTTCCGTTGGAAAGGCTGCATTCTTCCAGAAATGTATCTCTTACATAAGGCCCATCCAGATGAATGCCTCCACACAGATCACGGATATGGGTCATCTTTTTCATCAACTCCCGGATCTGTGCCAGGATCTGGCTTTTTACCGGATGATCTAATGGCAGCATTTCAACCCATTTGGGGATAAAAAAACTCACCTCACTAACTGGAAATTCATACAGTATCTTTTCCAGTATTCTGGTAATGTCTTCTTTCCGCAGCTGTTCACAATTGGCAGGCACAACGGCTGTCTGATACTTCTCCTTAAGATCTTTTGCAAGCCTTATGGTTTCTTCTTTATATGGCATCTGGGAATTCAGGATCACCAGGAAAGGTTTCCCCTGATTTTTCAATTCTTTAACGGCAGCTTCCTCTGCTTCCCGGAAGTTTTCCCTTGGGATCTCCCCAAAGCTTCCGTCAGCAGTGACCACAAGTCCAATGGTAGAATGCTGCTGGATCACCTTTCTGGTACCCTCTTCTGCTGCCTCATGGAAGGGAATCGGCTTGGGGAACCATGGTGTTTTTACCATCCGCTCTTTACCGTCCTCAATATGGCCAGAAGCATCTTTTACCAGAAATCCTACACAGTCGATCAGCCGTACCCTTACCTTCTGATCTCCTTCCAGTGTAACTTCCACTGCGTCCTTTGGAATAAATTTAGGCTCCACAGTGGTGATCATTTTACCTATTCCGCTTAATGGCAGCTGATCCCGTACTTCTGCCTGCTTTTTTTCCTCCATTCCGGGAAGTGCCACCAGTTCCATAAACCTTCGTATAAATGTGGATTTTCCAGTGCGGACAGGTCCTACGACCCCTATGTATATATCTCCGCCGGTCCTGGCCTGGATATCCCGGTACACCTGAAAATTTTCCATAGAAAAAGCCCCCTTGCACAAATCATTCACACACAGTCCCATGTACTGTTATAATGCCGGGGCAAATGCCCCCAAGTTCAAGTCGAGCAGCCGCGAGACTTGGCGCGTGATTCTGGTCAGCGTAAGCTGACATATTCTTAACAGAATCACTGCGCATCCTCGCGGAGCGTTTATCTCAGTCGGAGATTGGACTCCCACTGAGACGAACTTGCTGTTACTCACCACCTGAAAGAGGTGGGAGTCTTCTCGACTGAGATAACACCTGCAGATTGCTTTGTACTATCCGCTTCCACAATCCTGGTATCTTGTTACATATTTATGCAAAAAGGCTTCGATCTATTCTTTTATTTTGTTTTTCTCATTGCTGCTTCTACAACATGTCCTACAAGTACAGAAGTAGTCACGCTTCCAACTCCTCCAGGAACCGGTGTGATGGCATCTACGATTGGCTCAACAGCCGGGTAGTCAACGTCTCCGCAAAGCTTTCCTTCTGCATTTACGTTAATACCTACATCAATAATGGTCTGACCTTCTCTTACATACTCAGCGCCAACAACACCTGCACGGCCTGCTGCAACGATAATGATATCTGCTTCTCTTGCCACAGACGGCATATCTACGGTTCTTGTATGACAAATGGTAACCGTTGCATTTTTCTTTACAAGCATCATAGCTGCCGGTTTTCCAACAACAAGGCTTCTTCCGATCACAACTGCTTTCTTGCCTGTGCAGTCAATACCATAATGATCCAGGATCTCCATGCATGCCTGTGGTGTACATGGTGGGAAGCCAAGCTTCTTGCCTGTAAATACACCTGACATGGAAAGATCTGTCATACAGTCAACATCTTTCTCCGGTGCAAGTGCGTTCTCGATCACTGCCTGATCCAGATGCTTTGGAAGAGGACGGAATAACAGAACGCCATGAATCTTGTCATTTTTGTTTACATCATCGATCACTTTCAGCAATTCTTCCTGAGCCACATCCTCCGGAAGAAGGATCTTCTCACATGCAACTCCAAGAGTTTCACACCTTTTTGTTGCGCCTCTCTCGTAGGAAATATCACTTGGATTCTCACCTACACGGATAATGCACAGAGTAGGATTTACACCTTTTGCCTGAAGAGCTGCCACATCTGCTTTAATACGCTCATTTAATGCAGCAGTTACTTCTTTACCTAATAACTGTTTTGCCATTTTGATTATCTCCTTATATTATATAAATAATTATAAATTATTTCAGTCTGACAAGCACACTGTCAAAAGTCTCATCTGCAAGCTTTGTATATTTCTCAAGCATTGCATCGGCTTTTGCGTTCAGCTCTTCTGCATATGCACGGTCAGCCATGGATTTTGTATTGATATACACATTCAAGCTTGCTCCTTTTAAAGCTGCCTTGCAGAAGGTAGCTGCAACACCAGCATCACTGATCGCCAGCTTGGAACCTTTTGCTGCAAACTCTTTGATCAGATCCAGTGCCTCACAGCACTTTTCCATGATCTCCATAGGTACAGAGCAGGCATCCTTTAATACGATGGCCATAACTCTTGCTTTCTCAGCCTTTTCTTCTTCTGTTTCTTTGGGCATGCCATATGCTTTTGATAATGGCTCAAAAACCTCTGCATCACGCTCGATCAGACGAAGGAAATCCTTCTGAAGCTGATCACATTTCCCTTTCAGCTCCCACATTTCCTCTTCTACATCTGCATATTTCTTCTTGCCTACAGTAAGACTGCCCACCATGTTGCCAAGAGCTGTACCAACAGCTCCCACAAGGGCTGATGCTCCGCCGCCGCCTGGAACCGGAGCCTTGGAAGCTAATACTTCCACGAATTCAGTACATGTACTGGTTGAAAAACCCATCTTTTTGTTCTCCTTTGCCTTTAGAATATTCCCAAATTATTTCATTTTGACCTTAGAATAATCCGGTGATCTTTCCTGTTTCGTCTACATCGATCTTCTCAGCAGCCGGTACCTTGGGAAGTCCTGGCATGGTCATGATCTCGCCGGTAAGTGCTACGATGAAGCCAGCACCTGCAGAAATCTTCAGGTTACGTACTGTTACCTCAAAGTCTGTAGGAGCGCCAAGCTTGGTCTGGTCATCTGTCAGGCTGTACTGTGTCTTAGCTACACAGATCGGGCAGTTGCCAAAGCCAAGAGCCTCTAACTGTTTTGCCTGTTTCTGGGCATTTGCTGTAAGAACAACTCTCTTACCGCCATAGATCTTCTGAACGATCTGGTTCAGCTTGTCTTCAATGGAGCCTTCCAGCTCATAGGAATATGTGAAGTCGTTTGGCTCATCACACAGACGTACTACTTCCTCAGCCAGCTTCAGACCGCCTTCGCCGCCTTTTGCCCATACTTCGGAAAGTGCTACGTTTACGCCAAGCTCCTTACATTTTGTTTCTACAAGATCAAGTTCTGCCTTGGTATCTGTTGGGAATGCGTTAATAGCTACTACGCATGGCAGTTTGTATACGTTGCGGATATTGCTTACATGCTTCAGAAGGTTTGGAAGACCTTTCTCCAGAGCTTCCAGGTTCTCATTGTTCAGGTCAGCCTTTGGAACGCCGCCATTATATTTCAGTGCACGTACAGTAGCTACGATCACTACTGCGTTTGGCTTCAGTCCTGCCATACGGCATTTGATGTCCAGGAATTTCTCTGCACCAAGGTCAGCACCAAAACCAGCCTCTGTGATGGTGTAATCAGCCAGCTTTAAGGCCATTTTTGTAGCAGTTACAGAGTTGCATCCGTGAGCGATGTTTGCAAATGGTCCGCCGTGTACGATCGCCGGTACATGCTCCAGTGTCTGTACAAGGTTTGGCTTCAGGGCATCTTTAAGAAGTGCAGTCATAGCGCCCTCTGCATGAAGGTCACCAGCTGTTACCGGCTTCTGCTCTGATGGTTTGCCATATGTATATCCGATGATGATCCTGGAAAGACGTTCTTTCAGGTCTTTGATGTCACTTGCAAGGCAAAGAACAGCCATGATCTCAGATGCAACAGTGATGTCGTATCCGTCTTCACGAGGCATACCGTTTGTTCTTCCGCCAAGGCCGTCTACTACATTACGAAGCTGACGGTCATTCATATCTACACATCTTCTCCAGGTGATCTTACGTGGGTCAATGTTCAGTGCATTTCCCTGGAAAATATGGTTGTCGATCATTGCTGCCAGCAGGTTATTCGCTGCACCGATGGCATGGAAATCACCTGTAAAGTGAAGGTTGATATCCTCCATAGGAACAACCTGTGCATATCCGCCGCCTGCTGCACCGCCTTTAACACCGAATACCGGTCCAAGGGATGGCTCACGGAGAGCTACCATAACACTTTTGCCCATTTTCTGCATTGCATCAGCCAGACCAACGGTAGTTGTTGTCTTACCTTCACCAGCCGGTGTAGGGTTGATAGCAGTCACAAGGATCAGCTTTCCATTTTCTTTGTCAGATTCTTTTAAAAGATTGTAATCGATTTTTGCTTTGTACTTTCCGTACTGCTCCAGGTATTTGTCATCAATCCCTGCTTTTTCTGCGATCTCAGTGATCGGCTGCATGGTGCACTCCTGTGCGATCTCAATGTCAGTTTTGAACCCCATTGAATTACCTCCTTTTTATACGCTCCGCTTTTCATCGGAACGCCTCCGCATAAATATCTAATTTATTAAAACAGGATTCCCCGTCTTAATCAAGCAACTTTCAAAAACGCTTTCAGAGAACCAATGATCACATCACCCATCACTGCCATATCCTCTGCTGCAAAAGAAACTGGGAAATTATCTGAAAACAGGATCTGTGAAGAAGGCGGAAACTCCTCATCCCCTTCCCACAGGATCATACGGATCTGATAGCCTGGGTAAATAGCCACTTCATAGGCAATATCCCCATATTTCACAGGTTCTGCATGGATATGCTCCATGATTTTCTTAAAATCACCGATCCTGTTCCCGTAAGTAAAAGCAAGCCTTTTGATACATCTGCCGTCAAACTGGCGGAGATATACCTCCCCCCAGGGCATTTCCCTGTAGGTTTTGAAATTACCGGATCCACAGGACTTCATACCGTTCAAAAGGAAACGGATGGTAAGGATCTTGGCATAGATCATCTCCTCCAGCGGATAAAAGCCTTTGTCATCCTCCTCGTGGCTTACCTGAAAATCCGGATAAGTAATATGATAGACAGTGCCAAGGAATGTAAGTGTAAAGCATCTGTTCTCCTGATCATAAAGAATCCCCAGATTCTCCCCTAGTACCTGAGGATCTGCCTGTCCATACTGTTCCAGATAGTGCTCCCAGGGCATCCGCTCCTTGCTGTCCTTTTCGTAATTTAAATCTTCAATGGTAAATGGCATTTTGTCCTCCATCTAACTCTTACTTTCTGTTCTGCTGATCCTTCATAACGTCCGGAAACATTCCTGTATCTGTATGAGGGATAAAGCAGGCTCCTACAAATTCATCCATATAAGTGGGAACTGTAGAAAGCTCCATATATGTCATGTTGGAAGCCAGTTCATATGTCTTTTTCTCAGCTGCAGTGGAAAGCAACATCAAATAAGCACCTGTCAGTGAAGAGTTACCGATGTAATGGAATTTATCCAGTGGAATATCCGGGAACATACCAATATTTACTGCATTTCGCATATTGATCCCGCTTCCGATGCCACCGGCAACATATACATCATCAATCATGGATACATCAAAATCAAGGGAACTGAGCATCGTGCGGATAGCTGAGAAAATAGCTCCTTTGGCACGGATAAAGTTGTCAATATCCACCTCTGTGATCTCCACATCCTTAACAGATCCGGCCTCTTCTTCAAAGGCGATCACATAGCTGCCCATTCCATATTTGTCATGTCTGATCCTCCTACCTTCACGGACAAACTTGCCCTTAGGATTGATGATCCCGCACATAAACAGTTCACTGATCACATCAATAATACCAGAACCGCAAAGTCCTACAGGTTTTGTGCCCGGTTCTCCTACCACACTGTAAGAAGGCTCCATGGTCTCCTTGTCAATGGTGCAGGCTTCAATAGCCCCGTCAGTGGCACGCATACCGCAACTGATATCACCGCCCTCAAAGGCAGGTCCTGCAGAACAAGCACAGCTCATCATAAAGTCAGAGTTTCCAAATACTAGCTCTCCATTAGTACCCAAGTCAATAAACAGGGAAAATTCCGGTCTGTTCCAGATCATGCTTACCAATGTACCGGCTGTAATATCTCCTCCAACATAGCTTCCGATATTTGGCGCAATAATAATATGTGCGTCTTTATTAACTGCAATCCCCAGATCAGAAGCAAACAGGGAATTGGTTTTGTAAAATGCAGGAATATAAGGCTCCATACGGACAGGATCTGCATTCACTCCTGCAAAAAGATGATTCATAGTTGTATTGGATGCTACGCACATCCGATAGATCTGACTTGCACGAAGCCCGGAACTTTTACACATCTGGGCAATCATTGGATTAATGGTTTCCTTGATGATTGCATCCTGAAGCTTCTTCTTTCCACCCGGCTTCTGCTGCTCAATAATACGGTTGATCACATCCGCTCCAAAACGGATCTGTCCATTACCTGAGGATGCCTTTGCAAGGATCTCTCCTGTTTCCATATTGATCAGTACACCGGATACTGTGGTTGTACCTATATCAATGGCAAGTCCGCCGATGGTCACTTTTTCATCCATGCCATAAATATCATATACAAACAGATCACTTGGTGTTGTACGGACTACACATTTCACTTTGAAATGATTCTCTCTTAATACATCCGGAAGCTTTTTCAGCACCATATAAGGGATCCGTACCTGTTTCAGATTCATATATTTTTTTAATGCCCTGGTAAGTCTTTCATTGTCTGGCATGGTATCCTCAAGACTGGGCTCATCCATGGACACTTCGATCACATCCAGACTATTTCTCAATTCAATTCCTGTAAGTTCAACATCTTCTTTCGCTCTTTCAAAAATAGCGATTTCTTCCTTTGAGCTTAGGTCAGCAACCTTCATCCTGCTTTTATATGCAGATGCAATATCAGGCACCAGAACAGTTACATCCCCAATGATCTTACTAACACAGGCAAGCCTCCATCCAAGATCATACTCTTCATCACTGATATGTAATGTCTTTTTACTGTCAAGCTCTCCCTCTTTTAACTGTACCCGGCATTTGCCGCAAGAGGCGTTTCCAGAACATGGTGCATCGATGGCCACATTGGAATCTCTGGCGATCTCAAGTAAATTATCCCCCGCATTGGCATACGTCTCTACCACACTGCCATCTTCAAATGCAAATGTTATCTTAAACATCAGCAACCACCTTTCTCGAAAAAAAGGGCTGAGGCCGAAGCCCCAGCCCATGTTATTTCTGTATATAGATCTTCGGACTGTAAATTACAGCTCAAGGTAAGAATCTGCATACAGGGTGTTGCCCTTGAATACGTCACAGGATTTAATTGTCTCCATCAGACGAAGGTCATTCGGGTTTACGATAGCGGAAGTTAATCCCTGCATCATAGCCATGGCTACCAGTGCAGAATCCATGATCGGACGGATGTTCTTCGGCATACCGTTACTGTTGTTGGACAGACCGCCTGTAGAATTCAATCCCATATCAGAGAACATCTTAATAGCTTCCAGAACTTCCATCTGTTTGTCCTGCATACCTTTTACTACCAGGAACAGAGGATCGAACCACAGATCTGTAGGCTCCATACCATGCTCCATACCTCTCTCAAGAAGCATCTGGCAGTACATCATACGCTCATCATTGTCTTTTGCGATACCCTCGCCATTGCAAAGAGCGATAACGATTGCATCGTTAGCTGCTGCAAGGTCGATGTTCTCAATTCTTCCTGCTGCATCAGCAGAGTTTACGATCGGTTTTCCTTTACTTCTGTTGTATACGGAAATACCAGCCTCGATAGCCTTCTTATTGGAAGTATCAAGAGCAAGCGGAACATTGTCGAAATTCTCCTGAAGAAGCTTTACAGCCCATTTCATCAGGTCTTCGCCATCATTCTCAGCAGGTCCGATGTTTACATCAAGATATACAGCACCTGCATCCAGCTGCTGTTTTGCTCTTTTTAAGATCGGCTCAGGATCTCTTTCTGTAAATGCTTTATTTACGATGGGAGCTGTGGTGGAAAGTCTCTCACCAATAGTAACAAATTTTGCCATTGTATTGTTCTCCTTTACATTATTAATTTCTACAGTACACAGCCTTAAGCTTCAAGGTCTTTTAAGAACTTAACAAGCTGAACAGCTTCTCTTGGTCCTACAATGATCTCCCATCCAGGAAGTTTGGACTCAAGATCTCCCTTAAGGACAGCTACCTTACCAGGGATAACAAGTTTTCTGCATTTAACCTTTGGCTCAACATTCTCTTTGATAAACTGAGAAATGCTGTTACCGGAGAATTTACCGGCTGCCCAGGATGTAAGTACAGATAATCCACCTGCATCATTGATCACAAGGTTAAGGGGAACGCCTGAACGCTCCAGCTCTCCGGATACAAGGAAGTATGTAAGAGCGAAGTCTACTGTTGTAACAACAATAGAATTCTCATCGCCGCCATTCATCGGATAAATGCCTGGCTCAACTTTCATTGGCTTCTGCGGGTCAGTGAATACGTTCTGACGCAGACCATACAGAGGAAGTGCTTCTGCATAAGTCATACGCTCCATAACGATGATGGAACCGTATTTCATGGTGAATACAGCTGCCAGCGCTGCCTGCAGATGGAAATCTCCGCCTGCGATCTTTGCAAGATTAACGATAGACGGATAGCCAAAGGTTCTGTCCTGGTCTTTCAGTGCTGCACGACGAACCTGTACAGCGTTTCCGAAAGTCTCTTTTAAATCAGCACCTGTTACGTCCAGTACAAGATTCTTGTTGCCAAGCTTCTCGATAGCTGCTGTTGTATCATATAACTCATTAAGGTCTTTGCCTGAAACTCCAAGTACAACGCCAGCAGCTGTTGCAACTGCATTCATTGCCTCGTAGTTGGAAGCATTTGCACCGTTTAATACCGGTTTGCTGTCCTTGCATACTTCAAGGGCTGCTTTAGCGATCTCAGGATCTGTACATCCCAGAACCAGAGTTCTTCCAAGACCTGCTGCTTTCTGAACCAGTGCAGTATAGGCTGCTGCATCTGCGCCTTCGTGGCAGTTCACATATACAACCTCAGCATACATTCTCTCACCGATACGGTCATAATCAACCTTCGGGATCTCAGCCAGTTTGGCTTCTACAGTGGCATCATCCATGCCTGTGCAAAGCTCAACAGCATATCTGGTCTTGTTAACAAATGTTTTCTCATGTCTGAATAAAACAGTCTCACCGCCAAGGGTAAGCTCTTCTGCGCCTGTACCGATCTTAATGGTTTTCATTGGCGGAGCGGTAGCCTCAGACAGAGATGCCAGTGCTTCCTCAGACATATGAGGACACTGCTCTATTTTCATTGCGCCCTGTGCAACTTTCATGGAGAAAGCCATACATGTCGGGCATCCACATTCCTTACAGTTTTTCTTTGGTGTTAATTTAAAGATCTGAATACCATTCAGTGCCATATCTTTTCTTCCTCCTAACTATTACACAAGTGCTTTGATCATTTTGGCGATGGTAGCCACAGACTGAGGATGTCTCAGTATTACTGCATCAGAACCTGCTGCCAGGTCTGCTGCTGCTGTCATAACTTCCATATCAATTCCACGCTCGTCCTCAGATCCCCACTCAGGCATATCTGCCTCGGAAGCAACGGATTCTTTTACGCCCCATGTCTCAGAAGCTACCGGTGTAATAATCGGCATCTGCAGCATATTATCATTCTGGGAAAGTGCTGCACCTTTGATACGATCCATAGTGGAAACAACATACTCATAACCATATCCTACAGTAGCTGTTCCAACATTCATAACGATCTTCTTTGCATCAACACCTAACTGTGTTGTTACAACGTTCAGCTGTTTAGCAAGGTTGATATCATCAGCAGACTCTGCGCCAACGATCTGGCCGTAAGCAAGACCTGCTGCTGCACCGATTGCCTTGTAGTTCTCTTCCTTCTCAGACAGAACAATGATGTTCCGGCCCTGAAGAGCCTCTGCAACCTTAGGAAGAAGTTCCGCATCCTTCTCCACATTCTTGCAGCCCTCTACAACCAGTGGACAGTCAATAGCCTCTGCAACCTCTTTTACAACTGCGATCAGTTCCTCTGTAGATTTGTTAGCTCCGTTAGGATCTCCGCCATCCAGATTGAGCACAACAAAATCTCCACCTTCCATAGCAGCTGCCTTCTTGGCAATCTCAGCCATGGTGGTGCAGCCTTCATAATATGCCCTGATTCCAGGAGCAAAATCATCAAGGCCCATATCGGTGATCTCAACACCGATCTTCGGAGCGTTCTCGGTCGGATTATCAAATGTATAGAAAGGGAATGTGGAATTGCCTCCTATAACAACTGCTTTATCGCCAGTTCCAACCGTAACCGCATTGATCTTTGCATTAAATTTTTGTGGTTTCTGATTAAATGGCATTTCTAATAAGCCTCCTTAGATTATTCAAAAATAATTATACTACATCATCGGGTCCATTGACAATGCCGGATGATTATGTTCTGTTAAAAATGCAACAAGCACTTCCGGATCTGTTGCAACGGTTTCATCCCCGATCATATCCGTAAAATTGTCAATCCCATAAAGCTCTTTTGCAGTCTTATTCAAGCGTTCTGCAACTGTGTCCTTTAATTCCTTGGGCATCCATACAATACGTTCAATACCGCCTTCTGCCTTCATGAATTTCTTAGATGAAATAAAATGTTTTCCATGTCCCATAAATCCAGGTGTCTGAACACCGCCGCCAGTCATGGATGCCATCTCGGAGAACGTCATTCCAAGAGGAGTCATACCGGCATACTCACGGTTTGCGATCACCACGCCATTGGAAAATGGCTCAATACCGCAGATACATTCAAAGCATCCGCAGGAAGTCATAGGATCCTGCATAATGGAATACAAGGTAACATGCTCAAGAGCTCCCTGTGAGAACTTCTGAACTGCCTCATCCACATCTTCATAAGACCCCAGGTTCTCATCAATAGGACGTTCCTTTGTGATCACCTGACATGGTCCGTTTGGATCAAGCTCATTCGTAGATTTTGCATCAAGCCAGGAAACAGCACCGCAAAGCCCCAGTCTTTCAGGTGTGACTACGCACACATGGGACGGAGAAAATGCCTGGCACAGGATACAGCTGTAATACACATCTACTGACTCATCTGTAAGAGTCTCCAGACGGGCATCACGTTTGTCAAAGGTAGGAATACCTACTTCATGACGCATCCTGGTACATTCTGCCGGATCTGTAAAGATCGTTACCTGACATTTGTCTACAACTGCTTCAAATTCATTCTTCACCTGGGTATACAGTACTTCTCCGAAATGTTTCGCACGGAAGCCTGCTTCATAAGCCTCATTACTGATACGGATACGGAACATATCCCTCTGGCCTGTATGATAAACACCCTCAATGCAGTTTATATAATTGTGGAATTTACGCTCGATAACCGGTTCAAAATCCGGCTGCATCTTCTTTCCTGCTACTTCTACCAGGTAAGCAAGACTATGTTTGCTGCCAGGTTCAAAGGTATCGATTTCCGGGCCTACGACCGTGATCTTGTGATCCTCAACCTCGTCCATGGCCTTGGTCTGTACAAGCTCTACGCAGTCCACACGGGAACCGTCAAATTCCACACGCATATCCTTACGACGGATGATCTCCCCCTCAAATGCAGAGGCAAATGCAACCGGGATATCTACTTTTGTGATCTTGATCTTAATATTTCTGGCTTCCAAAGAAACCTTATTGAAATCTGCTACATTGGGGCATGCGATCAGTGCGCCTGGTACTTCTTCAATATTCTCAGTCTCATTGGAGATTACCGGGAATCCAAGCTTGATCGCACCGGCTCCTGCAGCCAGTACAACGTCATCTACCGGCTTAAAGGCATTTACAAATGCAGGTACCCTCTCAGCGGTATAAGAAATCAGTGATGCTGCATCCCCTGGTGTTACATTACCAAAGATCAGTGCTGCACGAAGTGCAACAGATACCACATGGATCACAGAGGTAACGTCCTTACCAAGAGGAACGATACGGAGATTGTATCCCATCTTAAGCCCCAGTTCCTGTGCCTGGTCAATAATACCGCCTACCAAAGTTACAAGAATACCCTGTGCCTGGTAGCTTTTGATCAGATCTACGCCTTCCTGGGCTGTAGGTGCGGATCCAAGGATCACGGCTACGCCTGGAATGTCGCCGGTAACAAGGGGTACACCAAGCTCACGGATGATTGAATCCGCAAGATGGCCATAGCATGGCTCCTGATAAGGTTCTGCACCATCCAGATATTTCAGTGCTTCAATAAACTCTGCGCACAGAGCTGTAGCAACACCGGACATCAGAGCATTGTCAAGGGTCTCTTCCCTGTTCATCAGGGATTTTACTACACCAAGAGCTTCCTTAAGCTCTCCCAGTGTTTTGATCTTAACACCGGTAACAGCATAGTAACACGGCAGACAGTATGCTGTATGTGGAAATCCTACAGCCTTGTCTGCGCCATTGGCTTGTACGGCATCGTTTACAGCCTTCTCTGTAAGGCCGTAAACAGCGTCATTTCCGCTGAAAATTCTGTTGATTAACATTGTTTCCATCTCCTTTTTTGTATGTTAATCTAAACCTGAATCAAGAATGCCTCGGCATTCTTGCTGCGAGGTGCGCGTCATGCAATTGCATGACATACTTCTCCTGCGCACCTCTGCAATCCTGCCGGAGGCTATATCGTAAACCGGGGCAGGGGAAAATATCCCCTGTCCCGGATTGCCGATCACAAGACCAAAACTTTACCCTCCGCTGCAAAGCTTTACGTCATGTCCTGTTAAAACAGGTAAGACAAATCCGCAATTACATCATTGGATCCAGTGCAAGTGCAGGATGACCTTTCTCTGTAAGGAAGCCTACCAGAGTCTCCGGATCAGTTGCTACTGTCTCATCACCGATCATATCAGTGAAGTTGTCGATTCCGTAAAGGTCTTTTGCAGTTGCATTTAATTTGTCTGCGATAAACTCTTTTAATTCTTTTGGCATCCAGACGATACGCTCGATACCGCCCTCAGCTTTCATAAATTTCTTGGAAGCAATAAAATGCTTACCATGTCCCATGAAACCAGGTGTCTGAACACCACCGCCTGTCATGGATGCCATCTCTGAGAAGGTCATTCCAAGAGGTGTCATGCCTGCATACTCACGGTTTGCGATAACAACACCGTTGGAGAATGGCTCGATACCACAGATACACTCGAAGCATCCGCAGGAAGTCATAGGATCCTGCATAATGGAGTACAATGTAACATGCTCCAGAGCACCCTGGGATAATTTCTGAACTGCTTCATCAACATCCTCATAAGCACCAAGTTCTTCGTTGATCGGACGCTCTTTTGTAATTACCTGGCAAGGTCCATTCGGATCCAGCTCGTAGGTAGCCTTAGCATCCAGCCATGAAACTGCACCGCAAAGTCCAAGTCTCTCTGGTGTTACCACGCATACATGGGACGGGGAGAAGGCCTGGCAGAGGATACAGCTGTAATATACGTCAACAGACTCATCTGTAAGATTTGCAAGACGGTCATCACGTTTCTCAAAGATCGGGATAGCAACTTCATGACGAATTCTTGTACACTCAGCAGGATCTGTATAGATCACAACCTCACACTTATCTACAACAGCATCAAACTCATTCTTAACCTGTGTATACAGAACCTCACCAATATGTTTGATACGGAATCCTGCATCAAATGCTGCATGGCTGATACGGATACGCTGCATATCTCTCTGGCCTGTATGGTATACACCCTCGATACAGTTGATGTAGTTGTGGAATTTACGCTCGATAACCGGCTCAAAGTCTGGCTGCATGTTCTTACCGGAAACTTTAACAACATAAGCAATGCTGTTCTTGCTTCCATCTTCCATCTCGTCTACTTCCGGTCCAACAACTGTGATCTTGTGGTCCTCAACCTCTGAAGCGTCACAGGTATGTACAAGCTCTGCACAGTCTACACGGGAACCGTCAAACTCAACACGCATGTCTTTACGACGGATGATCTCACCCTCGAATGCAGATGCAAATGCAACCGGGATATCAATATTTGTGATCTTGATCTTAATGTCACGTGCCTCAAGGGAAGTAGCATTAAATTTGCTAACATCCTCCTGAACGATCAGGCTCTTAGGTACACGGAAAATGTTCTCTGTCTCGTTTGTGATAACAGGGAAACCAAGTGCGATGGCACCAGCACCGCATGCAACAACAACATCATCCAGAGGTCCGAAAGCATTAACAAATGCCGGAACACGATCCATGGTATATTTCATAAGAGTGCCTGCATCACCAGGTGTTACATTACCGAAGATCAGGGCTGCACGAAGTGCTACGGATACTACATGGATCACTGCTGTAACATCCTTGCCAAGCGGGATAACACGTACATTTGCGCCAGTATTCATACCAGCTTCTTTTACCTGGTCAATGATGCCGCCAACCAGTGTTACAAGGATACCCTGTGACTGATAGCTCTTTACAAGAGCAACACCCTCTTCTACAGAAGGAGCTGTGCCAAGGATAACTGCAACGCCTGGGATATCTCCTGTTACAAGGGGAACACCCAGCTCACGGATCACTGCATCAGCAAGATGGCCATAGCATGGCTCTTCATATGGTACAGCACCGTCAATATATTTCAGGACTTCGATGAACTCAGCACAAAGTGCGGTAGCAACACCGGACATAAATGCATCATTCAGTCTTTTTTCTCTTGTCATCAGTGTTTTTACAACACCAAGGGCTTCTTTTAATTCTTTTAAGGTAGTAACCTTAGAACCGGTTACTGAATAGTAGCATGGAAGGCTGTAAGCTGTGTCAGGAAAGCTTACTGCTTTGTCTTCGCCATACTGAGCAATTGCAGCATCAATCGCACCTTCTGTTAAACCATATACAGCGTCATTTCCGCTGAATACTCTATCAAATAATGTCACTGTCATACCTCCTATTATTTACAGACTTGAATCATTATTTACAGGAAACCCTCCGATCGCTCATCTGTTATCAGATGGTCCCATCTATTTTATTCTTGATCTTTCTGATCTCATCCGTCACAGACTGGCTGAAATCATAGGGGGATTTCCCCTGGCGGTCTGCGTCCATTACTTCAGTATTGTAATGGATCATCCCAAGGAGATCTTCTGCCGGGATCCTGGAGCGGATAAACTCCTCATCCTCAGAGTTTCTCACTTTGTTAGCCACCACTTTCACCTGGGATACACCCAGGTCTTTTGCAAGACGCTTAACATTCTTGTAAGTCTGTACGCTTCTTGCACCCGGCTCGATCACCACGATAAACTCATCCATACTTTCTGTGGTACCCCGGCCCAGATGCTCCAGGCCGGCTTCCATGTCCATGATCACCACATCATCTCTGTGAACCACAAGATTGCTGATGATCCTTTTAAGCATTACATGCTCAGGGCAGACACATCCGCCTCCCCCTGTCTCCACAGTACCAAGGACAAGCAGTTTTACTCCGTTGCAGGTCTTTCCGTAGGTATCCGGAATATCATCCACTTTAGGATTCAGTGTATAGAACTGATTCCGGCTGTTTGCTCCTGTACGTTCCTCCACAAGCTTACGCATCTTTGATATCGGTACAATGGAATCCAGTGTATCCTCATCAAAACCAAGGGCAAGGCCAAGATTGGCATCCGGATCCACATCTGCTGCAAGAACCTTCTTCCCCTCATCTGCGTATAATCTGGCAAGTGTTGCCGCAAAAGTTGTCTTTCCTACTCCGCCTTTACCGGTTACTGCTATCTTCATAAGTTAATCGCGCCTTTCCTGCTATCAGATTCCGAGAGCGTCACGTTTTGCTTCGATTCTCTCGATCATCAGATCGCCTAATTTATCAATGTCTTTTTCAACGGTATAAGCAGCCTCTACCCAATCACGAACGCCGCTGGTAAGAAGCTCTGCCACCTCTGTAGATCCGGAAACATAAGGATCTACACCAAGGAAGGTATCAAGACCTGTAGCTACTACATAGTTACCAATGGATACAGCCTTCTCAGACATCCACTCCGGAGCACATCCTACAACAGGAAGCTGGGAAATGTTAAGTCCGGAATCCTTTGCAAGCTCAGCTGCAAGGATCATCATACGGCTGATATCAACACAGGAGCCCATATGTAATACTGGTGGGATATCTGCAAGCTCGCAAACACGTTTCAGACCTGCACCGCAAAGATCCTTTGCAGCTTTGTCCATAAGGCCTGCACGGGCTGCAGCCTGTGCGGAACATCCAGAAGCGATGATCACGATATCATTTGCGATCAGCTTCTTCATCAGTTCAATATGTGCTGTGTCCGGTCTTACTTTCGGGTTGTTGCAGCCAACCATAGCAACTGCTCCACGGATAACACCGGAAGTAATGCACTCAATAAGAGGTTTGGTTGTACCAGTCTCATCAACCTGAGAGTTGGTAACACCGTCAAGTGTCTTAACGATAGCTTCTACAGAATATCCAACTGTTGCTTTATGCTTCAGCTGAGGAATATGTACAAGCTCCGGTCTTCTGTTCTTGAAGTTCTCACAGGCAAGCTTTACGATATTCTTAGCTGTCTCTCCTGCGTTGTCAGAATGGAACTCAATGAAATCAGAGTCTGGCATCTGGCAGATCGGAGAAGTTGTGATGAACTTGGTATGGAAGCACTTGGAAAGAGGCCCAAGAGCCGGGAAGATACACTGAACGTCAACAACGATAGCCTCACATGCGCCTGTAAGCACTACGTTCTCCTGCTGCAGGAAGTTACCTGCCATCGGAATACCACGGCGCATAGCAACCTCATTGGAAGTACAGCATACACCGGATACAGTGATTCCCTTAGCGCCCATGGATTTTGCATAATCGATCATTTCCTTGCTGTCTGCATACTCACAGATCATCTCAGAAAGGCTTGGATCATGACCATGAACAACGATATTTACATTCTCTTCAACCATAACACCAAGATTTGCTTCTGTGTCAATTGGCTTTGGTGTTCCGAACAGAACGTCAGAGAACTCAGTTCCGCACATGGAACCGCCCCATCCATCAGAAAGTCCGTTACGAAGGGACTGACGGATCAGAGCCTCCGGCTTGCTGGTGTTACCCATATGGGTCATATGAAGAGCGCAGGAAACCTCACGGTCGATCGCTCTTGGCTCAATGCCTGCTGCATGCCACAGATCCTGTGTATGCTGAGGAGCTCTTTTAAGCCATCTGGAATAGCCTTTGATCTTTCCATATTCTTCCTGAGCAAGTTCAGACATCTCGTGAGCAAGATCGTAAATATCTCTTCCCTCTGTCTCAACGCCCCACTCTTTTGCAATACGGATCAGCTTCTCAGGATCCTTTACCTGATAATCGCCGCCCTCTTTTGCATGGCTCAGTGTGATACAGATCTCACGGCCGTGATCAGAATGGGTAGCAGCACCGCCAGCTACGAAACGAAGGAAGTTTCTTCCTACGATACCGTGTACGTCACATCCGCAGATACCTCTGGATGCCTTTGGTGTAATACGGCATGGTCCCATGGAACAGATACGGCAGCAGACACCCTGCTCACCAAATTTACAGTGAGGAGTCTGATTCTTTACACGCATCTGCCATGCATCAGCGCCTACCTTTGCACCTGTCTCAAGAAGACGGGCTGTGGCAGCTTCAAACTCTTCCACTGTAGTCAATTTAAATTCGCTCATTATTAACCTCCTTAATGATCATACATCCATGCATGAACAATTTTCAAAAGAGAACCATGGATGTACTTCTTGGGTATATTAGATGATCCCAGGGCAGGCATCCCATCCCCACCCATGGGATATTTTATTTAAAAAAAATCAAAGATTTAATTTGCCGGCAATTTCACGAAGTGCTTTCTTTACAGGATTATCCTCCGGAAGCTCTACCGTGGGACGTCCCTCACAGTCAAACTCATAAACAGACTCATCCTGCGGAACCACTCCCAGAAGTGTAAGACCCTGATTCCGGATCTCTTCCTGGATCCCCTCATTCAGCTTACCCTGCGGCGCACGGTTCACGATCAGTCCTACTGTATCAGGATGCATGTTGCACTCCTGGATCAGCTTTGCAATACGTCCTACTGCCTGGATGCCCCTCCTGGAGCAGTCGCTCACCAGAATAGCCGTCTGCATGCTGGGCAGTACGCCTCTGCTGATATGTTCCATACCAGCTTCATTATCTACTACAAAGTAAGGATAATTGTTCTGGTATTTTGCCAGCTGTGTCTGCAGGAGGCCATTTACATAGCAATAGCAGCCTTTGCCCTGAGTCCTGCCCATAACCAGAAGGTCAAAATCATCATCCTCCACAAGTGCATCCTCAAAACGCATTTCAGCATAGTCAGCCTTGGACATACCGGCTGGAATCGGGCTAACCTTCGCCAGTTCTGCCTGTGCGATCTCTTCCCTTACATCGCCAAGAGTTGTCTCCACCTTTACGCCAAGAACCTCATTCAGATTGGAATTGGCATCTGCATCTACTGCCAGCACAGGACCCTTGCCCTGTTCGCAGAGATACTGGATCAGCATTCCGCATAATGTGGTCTTTCCAACGCCGCCTTTACCTGCAACTGCAATAACATGTGCCATAACTTTAAATGCCTCCTGTCAATTATCATAATGCTGCAATCTTATACAAGTGTGCGAAGTCCGGATCTGTCAATGATCTCAGAAACATCTTTCCATTTGTTAAGTGCATACAGATGGATACCGTCAACACCAAGTGCACGATACTCATCGATCTGTTTGATAGTATACTCAATACCCTCTTCTTTGAATGCTTTGATCTTATCATCATAGAACATATCAAATGGCTTGCCGTCTGCATCTTTTGCTGCAAATGGATTCGGGAACAGCCAATGTCTGGAGATCAGTCTGCAAAGCTCACGATCCATTACACAGCCGTTACGTGAAAGAGCCATATTAATGGTAGCAGACATATCAAGGATCGGCATTACTCCAACATCTACAGGCATTGTAACACCGGCTTTACGGATAGCATCCAGCCAGTATTTGAACTGCTCCATATCCCAGCAAAGCTGAGTCATGATATAATCAGCACCATTGTCCTGTTTCTGTCTGAGGACTGCAATGTCACTCTCAAGGCTGCGACATGCAATGTGTCCTTCCGGAGATCCTGCTACAGCGATCTCAAATTTATCGCCGTACTGGTCACGAACAAACTTAACAAGGTCTGTTGCATAATCAAAATCACCGCAGGTAGTAGTCTCGCCAAGGGGAATATCTCCACGAAGCGCAAGCATATGATCAACGCCCTCTTCCAGATACTGATCCAGCTGAGCTTTGATACCGTCTTTTGTATTCTTAATAACTGTAAAATGTGTTACAGGGATAGTACCTGCATTCTTGATCATCTGACACACTTCTCTGTTGGCGCCTACATTTCCGCCGCCTGCACCATATGTACAGGAAATGTACTCCGGATGATATTTCATCAGGTGCTCAATCGTTCCAGGAAGATTTGCCATTCCTTTTTCCGTCTTCGGTGGGAAAAGTTCGAAGGACAGCAGCATCTTTTCTTTCATTGCTTCTGATAATTTCATTTTACATACCTCCACGTATATTATTTGCTTTATATAACTAAAGGCCCAAAAGCCCTTATTACCTGTTATTATGATCCGCATTCGCCCCAGCGATCCTGTAGGAATGTGGAAGCCATGACTGGCTAATCACATTTTACCTTAACAATACTGTTGGCAAGATCTACCATAAGGATACTGCCTTCTACAATACGCTCATCCCCCATGATATCACGAAGAACAAGCTTATCGCCATCTACATCAATACGGCTTACATTTTTGAAGATCACTGAATCATCACTCTGTTTGTAAACGGTTGCAAGACACATAGTCAAACGCCTCCTTAATATTCACAGCTGCAAAAACAGCCGCTTTGCAACAACCGTGCTTATGCACCCACTGTCATAATTGTTATTTGCTGATCTCTTCTTTTACAAGAGTAAGGGCAAGTCCAAGACGCATATTCCCTTTCTGAAAATCAGAAACTCCCTCGCGGATGGTCTTTGCAGCTGTAGCCATGCCCATCTTCTCTAAATTGTCTGCCATCTGATCCAGCTCTGCTGCATGGTGTTCATTATGCTGCAGCATATAGGTAAGAAGTGCAACTGTTTCATTCTTGCAGTCGCCTCCCTGGCAAGATGTACAATGGTCACCACACTGCTGACCCTCCCCGTGTGTATGGTCATGCTCTTCTCCGTGCTCATGTGTATGTGTATGGGAATGGCTCACTCCGTCCGCATGTGTATGCTCATGTGTATGCTCATGTCCATGCTGTACAAGATTGCCATTTTCGTCTTTAATCAAGTGCATGTGTATGCTCCTTTCTCTTTGCCCCACAAAAGGGCAGACTTATGACATAATTTTATCAATTATCATCATTATACAACCTTTTCAACCCGTTATCAAGGAATATTCACTGAATTTTAAACAAATATTGCATTTTTTAATGTGCATTTCTATTCTTTTTTGCTTAATCACTTTACCTTGCTGATGTGTTCGTTTTCTTTTTAACAATCTTTTTCAAAAAAATATTCAAGAATGCCTCGGCATTCGGCAGCATCATAAAAAAAGCCTTCCCCACTGGTATCCCGGATAAATATCCAGGACAGCCAGAGGAAGGAAGGCCTTTATCAATTCTGTGTCGATTCAGAAATCACATTATTTCTCAGGACCTGCAGATACAAGTGCTTTACCAGCTGCATTTCCTTCATATTTAGCAAAGTTCTTAACAAATCTGTCAGCCAGATCTTTTGCCTTTGTCTCCCACTCAGAAGCATCTGCATAGGTATCTCTTGGATCAAGGATAGCCGGATCAACTCCCGGAAGCTCTGTAGGAACCTCAAAGTTGAAGTATGGGATCTTCTTAGTAGGCGCATTCAGGATGTCACCGTTCAGGATCGCATCAATGATACCACGGGTATCTTTAATAGAGATACGTTTACCTGTTCCGTTCCAGCCTGTGTTAACAAGGTATGCTTTAGCGCCGCTCTTCTCCATCTTCTTAACAAGCTCTTCTGCATATTTGGTAGGATGCAGCTCCAGGAATGCCTGGCCGAAGCATGCGGAGAATGTAGGTGTAGGCTCTGTGATACCACGCTCTGTACCAGCAAGCTTAGCAGTAAATCCGGAAAGGAAGTAATACTGTGTCTGCTCTGGTGTAAGAACAGATACTGGCGGCAGTACACCAAATGCATCAGCAGAAAGGAAGATCACATTCTTAGCAGCCGGTGCAGAAGAAACCGGGCGAACAATATTCTTAATGTGGTTGATCGGATAAGATACACGGGTATTCTCTGTAACGCTCTTATCAGCAAAATCAATCTTTCCATCTTTATCAAGTGTTACGTTCTCAAGAAGAGCGTTACGTTTGATCGCATTGTAGATATCCGGCTCAGACTCTTTGTCAAGGTTGATAACCTTTGCATAGCAGCCGCCCTCGAAGTTGAATACTCCGTTGTCATCCCAGCCATGCTCATCATCACCGATCAGAAGACGCTTAGGATCTGTGGAAAGTGTAGTCTTACCTGTTCCGGAAAGTCCGAAGAAGATAGCTGTATTCTCACCGTCCATATCTGTGTTTGCGGAGCAGTGCATGGAAGCAATACCCTTCAGCGGCAGATAATAGTTCATCATGGAGAACATACCTTTCTTCATCTCTCCGCCGTACCATGTATTAACGATTACCTGCTCACGGCTTGTGATGTTGAACATAACAGCTGTCTCAGAGTTAAGACCCAGCTCTTTAAAGTTCTCAACCTTTGCCTTGGAAGCATTGTAAACAACAAAATCAGGCTCGAAATCTTTCAGTTCTTCTTCTGTTGGCTGAATGAACATATTTGTTACAAAGTGAGCCTGCCAAGCAACCTCAACGATAAAACGGATAGCCATACGTGTGTCTTTGTTTGCGCCGCAGAATGCATCTACAACATACAGTTTCTTATTGGAAAGCTCCTTCTGAGCGATCTCTTTAACTGCCTGCCATGCTTCCTGTGTTGCAGGATGGTTATCATTCTTATACTCGTCGGATGTCCACCATACAGTGTCCTTGGAATTCTCATCCATAACGATATACTTATCTTTAGGAGAACGTCCTGTATAAATACCGGTCATTACGTCCACTGCCCCAAGCTCGCTGACCTGACCTTTTTCAAAGCCTTCAAGTTCCGGCTTTGTCTCCTCTTCAAACAACATCTCATAAGAAGGGTTGTACACAATCTCAGTAGTTCCTGTAATGCCGTATTTTGTTAAATCGATTCCAGCCATCTTACATTTACCTCTTTCTTCAAATATTGTTTATTTACCTGTTACGCAGGTATGTGATATCTTTTTAACGATATCATTGCAAAGAAGTACCTTGTTCCTTCTTTGGTTATTATTATACATAATAAAAGAATAAAATCAACCAAAAAATACATTTTTTTCTTTCAACTATATTTGACTGTAGTAGTTTTTTAATAGAATTGAGTTAACTCTTTCACATTTCTATGTTATACTAATACATGAATTTAGTGCAGCTTCCGCACATGTATTGAGGAGGATTGATTGATTTGAGAACAACTGTTTTTCTTAACAACGACAGAGAAATGCCCCTTCTTGGGCTTGGCGTTTATAAAACAGAAGATTCAGAAGCAGAAACTGCCATTAATGCCGCCGTAAAGGCCGGCTACCGACTGATCGATACTGCTTCTGTATACAAGAATGAAGAAAGTGTTGGCAAGGCCATTGCTAAATGCGGCATCCCAAGGAAGGACCTTTTTATCACCAGTAAAGTATGGAATACTGCCCAGCGCCTGGGTGATATTGACGGTGCCTTTTACAGAAGCCTAGAAAGGCTGAAACTGGATTATGTGGATCTGTATCTAATCCACTGGCCGGTACCCGGCTGCTATCTTGGCACCTGGCAGGCTTTGGAGAAGATTCTGGATTCCGGACGTGCCCTTTCTATTGGAGTAAGCAATTTCCAGATCCACCATCTGGAAGAGCTTAAGAAGGTTTCCGGCATCATCCCGGCAGTGAATCAGATCGAATGCCATCCATTATGTTATCCCAAAGAGCTGATCGAATATTGTGAATCCGAAGGCATACAGGTACAGGCCTATGCCCCACTGGCCAGAGGAGCTTATTTTGACAATGATGTGATGTGTGTGCTTGCCACGAAATATGCCCGCACCCCAGCGCAGATCGGTCTTCGGTGGGCCATCCAGAAAGGCATCAGCGTGATTCCCAAGTCTGTTCATCCGGATCGGATCGCTTCCAATGGTAATGTTTTTGATTTTACCATTGAAGATGAAGATATGGCTATCATTGACACATTAGATGAAGACTTCCACAGCTCCCACGTACCGGAAGACCTGCGGGATGTGATCTTCTAAAACAAAAGAACTGCTGTTTTTTGGCAGCTGGTATAAGGCCTTTTATCTGGTACCTTATACTGTCGCCAGAAACAGCAGTTTTTATAATAATCATATAGCAATTCAAGAATGCCTCGGCATTCTTAGCTTTATTCAACCCAGGGAAGAGATGAAATCTCTACCTTTTTATCACGGAGCATCAGATCGATCACTGCATCTGCTGCCGGCTTATCTTCAAAAAGGATCTTATTCACCTCATCTACAATAGGCATTTCCACTTCATACTTTTCTGCAAGTTCTTTGGCTGCCTTGGCAGAATACACACCCTCTACCACCATCTTCACTTCGTCCATGGCCTGTTTCATAGTGTATCCCTTTCCCATCAGATAACCGGCTTTACGGTTACGGCTGTGCACACTTGCACAGGTAACGATCAGATCGCCGATCCCGGAAAGACCAGCAAAGGTTTCTGCCTTTGCACCCATCTTTACGCCCAGACGCCCGATCTCAGCGATACCTCTTGTAATGAGAGCAGCCTTTGTATTATCACCATAACCAAGGCCATCTGCAGTACCTGCTGCAAGAGCGATCACATTTTTCAAAGCGCCGCCAAGCTCTACACCCAGGATATCCGGTGTAGTATACACACGGAACACAGGGCTCATAAAGATTTCCTGAAGATACTCTGCTGTCGCCCTTTTATGGGAACTGACCACACAGGTGGTGGGAAGACCACGGCTTACCTCTTCTGCATGGCTTGGTCCTGACAGCACACATACATTAGCACAAGGAATCTCCTGTTCAATAATTTCGCTTAAAGTCATAAGCGTCTTCTCTTCCACCCCTTTGGCAACATTCACAATGATCTGTCCCTGGCGCACATAAGGAGCCAGCCGTTTGGATGTGCTTCTTGTAAAAGGGGAAGGAACTGCAAGTATCACCACATCCGGCTGATCCATTGCCAGTTTCTCATCCTTTGTTATCAGTATTCCCTCCGGGATCTTCACACCGGGAAGCTTTGCAGGATTTTCTCTTTTTTCACAAAGAAGAGCAACCTCATCCCCCAATGCAGACCAAAGGATCACCTGATGTCCGTTATTGTTCAGAAGGATTGCAAGAGCAGTTCCCCAGCTGCCTGCACCCATTACACTGATTTTTGCCATAGCATTCACCTCATTTATTTTCTAACCGGTTTTTAATCAAAATAAACCTTATTTATTCTTTCTTGCCGAATATTCTAATATAAACCTTATTTATTCTTGCTGGCTTTTCCAAGATAAACCTTACTTTCTTTACCAGAAAGAAGTCTGGATATGTTGGATCTGTGGCGGTATACAGCCAACACGGTCATCAGTCCCATTACCACATCCATCTCCACAGTATGGGATAAATCCATGCCATAACATCCTATTGCTCCAAATACCACAAAACAGATCCATGCAGTTACATAGGCGCTGATAGAACCTACTGATACATAATGAATCGTAAAGAACAAGATAAGAAAAACACCAGCTGCGATCAAGAATACCCTCCAGTCAAGGGCAAGGAGCATCCCTGCAGAAGCAGCCACTCCCTTCCCTCCTTTAAAATGAAGATAAAAAGGGAAATTGTGGCCAAGTACACAGCCTGCTGCTGTGTACATTCCCAACAGAGGAAGTATATCCTGATAATTGTTCTTAAACAGATGATCTATCAGAAGGATAGCCAGCACGCACTTAAACATATCTCCCAGCAAAGTGATGGCTCCAGCCTTTTTGCCCAGTGTACGCAGGGCATTGGTGGTGCCTGCATTGCCGCTGCCGCACTGGCGAATGTCAATATGATGAGATTTTCCTACCAGATAGCCGGTCTGAAACATGCCGAATATATAACCGATCCCCAGACAAATTAATCGTTCCATAATCTTTATTCCTTTTCTCCCCGTTCCCGTACAATGAATTTCAGCGGAGTCCCGCCAAAATCAAATGCGTCCCGGATTTTATTTTCAATGTACCTGGTGTATGAAAAATGCATCAGTTCTTTGTCGTTTACAAAAATCACAAATGTAGGCGGTTTTACTGCCACCTGTGTCATATAGAAGATCTTCAGCCTGCGTCCCCTGTCTGAAGGCGGCTGCTGCATAGCCACTGCCTCGGACAGAATCTCATTGAGCACACCGGTCTGGATACGCATATTCTGGTTCTCGATCACTGCATCCAATGTTTCAAACAGTCTGGAAATACGAAGTCCTGTTTTTGCAGAAATAAAGACGATTTCTGCATAAGGCATAAAGGAAAGCACCTCACGTATCTTGTTGGTATGCTTGTAAATAGTCTTGTCATCCTTTACAATAGCATCCCATTTATTCACTGCAATGATCACGCCTTTGCCATTTTCATGGGCAACACCTGCGATCTTAGCATCCTGCTCTGTCACCCCTTCGGAAGCATCGATCATCACAACTACCACATCTGCCCGCTCTACAGCTGTCACTGTACGGATCACGCTGTAGCGCTCGATCTCCTCTTTGATATTCTTCTTTCGTCGAAGGCCTGCTGTATCAATAAATACATAATCTCTGCCTTCCCAGGTGACTTTTGTGTCCACTGCATCCCTGGTGGTACCTGCGATATCCGATACGATCACACGGTCTTCTCCAAGAAGCTTATTCACCAGAGAAGATTTGCCTACATTGGGCTTTCCTACAATGGCAATCTTGGGGATATCATCATCCTCACCATCTGTGCTGTCTTCAGGAAAATGCTTCACCACCTCATCCAGCATATCTCCCAGCCCCTGGCGGTTAGCTGCTGATATGGCAAATGGTTCTCCAATACCCAGATTATAAAATTCGTAAACATCCATCATGTACTTCTGGAAGCTGTCTACTTTATTTACCACAAGGATTACCGGCTTGTGACTCCGGCGCAGCATATCTGCCACCTTAGCATCTGCATCCACCAGTCCCTGGCGTACATCTGTAATAAAAATGATCACATCTGCTGTATCAATGGCGATCTGGGCCTGCTCCCGCATCTGTGCAAGGATCAGGTCACTGCTGTCAGGCTCTATACCGCCTGTATCAATCATGGTAAATGTCCTATCAAGCCAGGTAACATCTGCGTAGATCCTGTCTCGTGTTACACCGGGGGTATCCTGTACAATGGAAATCCTGCCCCCGGCAAGTACATTAAAAAGTGTGGATTTGCCTACATTAGGCCTTCCCACTATAGCAACTACCGGTTTGCTCATACATCTGTCTCCTTCTAAGTTTTTTATGGTCAGGGGGTTGGATCATTGCAGATACAAGATCTGCCCCGCCTTCATCAACAATTACGATCTCTACCTGTAAGCTTTGGGATAACTGCTCCACAGTCATATCATCCAGAAAAACGTCTGTCTCACTTCTAAGCATACTGCATGGAAGCAATAGCTTTTCTCCAAGTTCCACATCCTTAAGCTGCTTAAGCAGATCTTGTCCTGTAATCAGGCCGGATACCGTGATCTTCTCCCCAAAAAATTCATTGGTGATCTTTCGTACCTGGATCTGTACTCCCGGATATTGCTGCCGTACAAGGTCCGCAAATCCGGCAATAAAAGGCGCTGCAAGAGCACCGGTTGCAACTGTACCCGTAACCTTCCGGTCGTCACCAGGAAGCTGGTCTAATGCCTGACGTACTTCTGTATCCAGAAGCCGTATCATGCCTACACCGTTCTCTAGCTGAAGATACCCATCATAGGAATCCTCATTTGGGAGTTCTCTTTCTGCCAGGATGTACCATTCGTCAGAAGCATGGACAAAATGAATGTTATACTGTTCTTTCATCTTCTCCTGCCATTTTTCAATGATCTTAAGGGTTTCCAGTGCTTCATTTTTGCCGAACAGTTCCAATGGGTAAAGTCCTTCCCTGTATTTGGTAAGTCCTACCGGTACAACAGAAACACTTTGCAGTACCGGGGCGTATTCTGCCAGCCTGGATAAGCTATATTCCAGTTCTGCGCCGTCATTCAAGCCTTTGCAAAGTACAATCTGGCCGTTCATGGTGATCCCTGCCTCATACAGCCGCTTTACTTTCTTTAGTGCGTCTCCTGCAAAACGGTTATGGAGCATCTTACAGCGAAGCTCTGGATTCATGGTCTGAAAGGATATGTTGATAGGCTCCAGATGGTACTGGATGATCCTGTCAATGTCATGGTCGCTCATATTGGTAAGGGTCACATAGTTTCCCTGGAGAAAAGACAGTCTGGAGTCATCATCTTTAAAATACAGTGTTTCCCTCATACCCGGGGGCATCTGATCAATAAAACAGAAGACGCAGTGATTGGAACAGGATCTGTAATCATCCATCAGACCATTTTCAAATTCCACTCCCAGATCTTCTTCGTATTCTTTCTCTACTTCTAGTTCCCAAATCTCTCCGTCTGCTTTTTCTACCTGAAGGACTACGTATTCTTCATTCATCAGATATCGATAATCGAATACGTCTTCTACCTGCTGTCCATTAACCGATAACAGGATGTCTCCTGGAGCCAGCTCCAGTTCCTGGGCAATGCTGCCTGGGAGTACACGAGAGATCACATGTCTTTTCTTTTTTTTCATTATTAACTCCGTTTATATCAGATCCGGAACCAGCTGCCATCTCTGATATTAATTTGTTGCCCACCACTTGCAGGTAGGTGGCATGTTACATCTGATATATCATACCAATTTTGAGGGCAAAAAACAACCTGAAATTTTCCAGGGTGGGTGAGGCATTCGGGCGGCAGTAAAAAGGGAACGAAAACGCCGCACAACTGTATACGTCTAGCTGTGCGGCATTTCGTTTGGTGTTTTAACATCAAAATCTTATTTTACAATAAATGTAAAGTATACGTTGTCTTCTGTTGAGGCCGGATCCATGGAGAAGCAGATCCTGTAGGTTCCTGGTGCAACAGCTGATGTGAATGTAACAGCATCCTCTCTTGTAGATGTAGTTTCCTGATGGATAAGTGAGCCTTTCCATACCACGAAGCCCGTACTGATTTCATCAACAGGTACAAAGTTACACAGTGTATCCTGCTTTTCAATAGTGATCGAAACTGCTTTGTCTGTCTCACTTTGATTGCAAGATGTTTCAAGGTGGAACTGAAGCTTCGTCTGGGTGCCTTGTGGGATCACGTAGGAGTCAACTTTAGGATTCAGTACTACATCCAGCAGTGGCCGGTCTGTAAGAACGGTGTTGGTGTATGTAAAGCTTGCTGTGTTGCTGACTTTGTTTCCTGCGATGTTTCCTCTTGGGTCTTTGCCATATACAAGGCACCAGTTCATGGTGTAGGTTCCGCCAGGCAGGTCTGTAAAGGTCACTGTCTGATTACTTGTGACTGCTGGTACAGGGAACAGCACTTTGTCTTTGCTGATCCATATGCCTTCCTGTTGGTTCCACCTAGCTTTTGTCCTGTAGGATACGGATACATCTCCTCCGCTTCCTGTTTTCAGTTCTGCCATCAGGTACAGGTTCTGTCCTGCCAGTTTTGCCGGATCAGTGGGCAGTTTTGTTACATTTACCTGCAGATCTTTGTTGAATAATTTAGCAGATACAGCGCCTTGTGTTACGGTTGTGTAGCTGTAACTTACTGCTGTTCCCATATTGATGGATGATGTTCCTTCAGAGTCTGGAAGCAGAGTGAAGGTTACGTTTCTGCTGCCGGATGTTGCATTTGATATACTCATTCCGGCAAAGTCCGCAGACAGAAGAAATACTTCCTCATCCGGCGCATCGTTTGTGTAGGCCTTGGTCTGGAATTTTGAGGTTCCACCCATCACAATAAACTGAGAAAATCTTACACTGGATATGCCGCCATCAGGAACTATGTAATAGTAATACTGTCCTGCACTGTCAGCTGTCTTTGGCACAGTGAGTGTAAACTTTGTTCCTGCCGGAAGAGGCTGGCCAAATGATGCCATGTAATCTCTTCCCTGGATGGAGGTTCCTGTGCTTGCAAGACGCGTAGTCCAAGCCTGATTGGTCTGGATGGTTACAGATGCTTTCCCATCTGTAAAGTCTGTAAATACACGGCCTTCTTTTATGGATGTGATTCCTGTTGCCAGAAGCCATACATGTACAGTCAGTGTTTTTGTGCCATCTGCATTAGCAGAAACATCCTTGGTGTCAGCCGTTTCAATGGTTGTTCCTAAAAGGGTTGTTCTGGCAGTAAGTCCTGCCGGAAGTGGTTCCCCTTCTTTTACAAGGGCAGTACGCTTTCCATCTTGGTTGATATACCAACCGGCAAAAATATTTGACGTATCATTTTCCGGTTTTCCAGGTACACCATACGCTGGTGTGATGGTGATTGTCCCCAAAGTGCCGTCTGCCATATGCTTCTGTTCCGTGCGGAGTACTTTTTCAAGTTTGTCTGTGTTAAATCCTGTACCCTTTACATCATAGGTGATCCTGTAATGATCCTGTACAAGAATGCCGGACAGGCTGGTGTTTGTTTCTGTCACTTTAGTGAAGGTCTTTTCATAAGTTCCAAGTGCACCGATCTTTGATGCCGTGACTGTAGTATCTGTCAGAGTTACTGTAGTCACCTGGCCATCCGCCGGCTTGCTTCCAATAACGCCTGTAGAAGCTGCCGCGCTGCCGCCCTGAATGGTCAGGTCATTTGCATACAGGTTCGTTACAGTTGCGGTTACATCCTTCAGGGTGATATCCATAGTTCCGTCACCAAAGTTTCCTGTTGCAGCAGATGCATCACTTGCATTTAATACACCGCCTTCCTGTGTATAGGAAGAACCATCTGCATTTGCAAATATGGTGTTCGTACCTGTAAAGGTGATGCCTGCACCCGGATCAGCGGTTGCTGTGATTGCAGTATTAGCTGACACTGTTGCTGTTCCACTTACAGTGAGCATGCCTTTTAGCTGAAGCTGTGTATCTGTGTTAATTGCAAGATCCCCAACATCCACAGATGTGTTTGCTGTATTTTTCGGTGTGCGCACTTCCAGAGTACCGGTGATCTGAGAAACAGTAAGGTCAGGTGCAGCTGTCTTTGTGCCTTCCTGGATCAGCAGATAATCTTTTCTTGCATTGTCGGCAACATGAGATTTTTCTGCCTGAGTGTAGCTGTTTCCGTCTATCGTGACGGATCCGTTGGTCATTTCCAGGATCTGGGTACCATCCACATTTACGTCTGACACTGCATCCTTTATGTACAGGATGCCGGTATACAGATCCGAAATACCATTAATACCATGACCGGTGCAGATTGCTTTTACTTTTGAATCGGTCACTGTTACGCTGCCAATACTGCTGCTTCCCACAGGTGCAGATATTTCTTTTCCTGAAATATTATCCTGAAGGTTCAGGTAGATCTCAGAATTTGTGATCGTCAGTATATCTTCTCCGTAAACCGGGTCTGTCAGACTGCTGTCTGCGCTTCCAAGCTTACAGGAATCAATGGTAACATGCTTTCCTTTTGTAATGGATGAGCCTGCCATATGAGTGGTTTCAATCTTTGACAGTGTAACATTTTTCAGATCCACCTTCTGTACATCCTTGCCGCCGATCCATGCGCCGGAGTAAACATCCGTATCAGAGCCTTCCTTTACTTTCATGGTACAGTCAGTAATACTGATGTTTCCTGCACCTGTTCCATCAGCGGCTGCACCGATGCCGGAGGCAGAAGAGCCTGCTGGCATATTTAAGGATATATCCAGATCGGTCAAGGCAATCCTTCCGTTTGCCGGCTGTGCTGCTGTGCCTCCAATGGCCGCATCACCAACCCCTGGTGTTAATGTAATGGCTCCGTGAGCTGTACTGGTTCCTTTCAGCTGTACATCAGAGCCACCAAGTACCAGAATATTCTTTCCTGTAAGGGCAGATGCTTGTCCATCATAGTCCAGTGTAAGGGCTGCTTTTGTATTTGCTTTCAGTTCCACAGAATTGTTGGAGCTGATATTCAGGTTTCCAAGAGCAATCTCCCTGCCTTCCAGATTTCCATCAATGATCAGACGGTTTGCGGTTGCAGCTGCTCCGCTGTTCTGCCTGTTCTGGAGAACTACATAAGTGCCCGGCCAGGTCTTTGTCACTGTGCCCTCGGCTCTTTCCTGGGTATATTTATCCGGTGCAAGGGTAATGGTTCCCTCTTCCAGATACATGGTCATCACAGTTACATAAGTGGCATCAAGGGATGCTGCATTCATCTGCACCTCATAGCTTCCATCTGCTGCTTTCTGTGCATAATCAGGAAGCTTATACTGCAAACTGCCCTGACCATCCGGCGTACGGGTAATCGTTACAAATTCCGGTGCATAATCATAGCCAATGCCCTTTGGTGTAAAACGAATATCAGAGTGATATTTCACATCAGCGCCTGCACTGGTAAGCTCTTTCATAGTGCTGCTGCCTACGCCGTCGCCGTATGTAATGGTCCAGTATTTTAAAGTATCTGCATCTGCTGTCAAACGCCAGATCTTTGCCTGATAAGAAAGCGCCACATCGATCTGGCCGTTATTTGCTGCAGACACCTGCATATCTGCTTTTTTGTAAGCAGTCGTACCATTCCCATAGATCCACAGATCAGATGCAGGCTTATAGCCTTCGATCTGGATCAGATTGCTGATCAGGTCGCTTCCGTATGCCTGTTTCACCTGTCTGGTCACTTCCACTGCATCTGTATCATCCGGCTGTTTAAAGTCTCCCCAGCTTCCTATCGTAAGCAGTCCTGCTTTTTCCGGAAGCTGTACAGAATAATTCACCGTATAAACGGTTGGCTGAAGCCGTACAGATACATGGTTATTGATGAACTGATCCTTCAGCGTGTTTTCGCCGGATCCGCTGCTTGCAAAGTTCATCTTAAGATCAAAGATGTAGGTATGATCTGCAGATATCACCTTTGAGTGATATAGGGTCAGAGTAACCTGCCATCCTGCTTCGATTTCTTTTTCAAAGTCCAGGGTGCCATTTACTGCTTTTGACAGATCCAGGGTCTTTGTGTCTGTACCTTTACTAAGGGTCACAAGCAGTGCCGCTGTATTCTCTGCGCAGTACTGCTTGCCATCGGTTGTCCAGGCAGGGTCATAAGCATGGGCTTCCATCACTTCTTTGGATACCAGCTGAAGCGCAGCCGATCCCATGGTCAGGCTCATGGTAACTCTGCCATTTTGCATACTTGCAGGCAGTGTATAGGAATCCACTGTCAGATCTGAAGTAACCGGATCTGTTTTAGAATTCATGGTCACATTCCTGTTTACCTGTGCTGCATAGACAGTGTAAACCATAATGTCGTAGGTTCCACGCTGCTTAGCTACTTCTTTAAAGGAACTACTTTTAGCATCATAATCTTTTGCTGTAGAAGGATATATTTCTGCAGTTGTGGTAGGACCGTTTACATACCAACCAACAAGGGAGTATCCCTGTTTTGTCACCTGTGAATTTCCTGCAGTACCGTACTTTGTAGGATAATCAGACCATACATTCCAGGGACCGCTGTATTTGATGGTCTGCTGTTCCTGGCCGGCAGGATCAATATATCGTTCCACGAATACAAGGGATCTTTCCCTGTAAACTGCGTACATGGAAATGGTGGATCCGTCCGGATAATCCGGCACAGAATAACTGTTTCCATAATTTGCGGCAATGTCTTTGGAATAAGCATCATCCTCAGGCAGGAAGAACAAAGAACTTCCTGCCTGGTACAGGGTTCCGCTATTGGATATTGCAGTTACAGCCTCTGCATAATTCTGATAGGTTTTATACCCTGCAGCAATTGCCTGGTCTGTAGTTCCAGGATCCAGTGCGGCAAAGGTTCCTCCCAGGAAAAATCTTTTGGCGTTTTCCTCCGGTGTTCCTGTTGTGCTGCTGTTATATGCATACCAGTTTCCGTCCCTGCTGGGCCAGATACTAGAATCTATGGTCTGGCCAACGGTTACGGATATCCCTCTTACAGGATTCACCTGATTAAAGTAGGTGTAATTATAGGTTTTGCTGGTATCCTTGCTGTACAGATCCACCTGATAGGTATTGGCTTTCCATGCAGCATACAGATTCACATCTGTAAACCTTGGCGTTGTTCCTACAGAAGATACTTTGGAAGGGTTTGCCTCTGCTTTTGCAGCATCTTCCAGGCTGGTGTACCATCCAAGGAAGGTATAGCCCTTTCTGGAAAGCAGTGTTCTGTAGTCCGCATCTGCATACTTCTTGTTAGTATTATAATATGCTGCTGTAGTACCAAGCACACGATAAGTAGTCCCATTCTCACCGGTAGTGCTCACAAGTTCCTGCGTGGTAGTGTTATCTGAAGCTTCTGTACGATAACCGGCAAGGGGGGCTCCATATGCCGGATTCTGGGTGCTGGTCTGTGTATTGTCTGTCCAGTGTCCGCCATTCAGGTCATAGGTTACATTTACCGGCGTATATTCCGCTGTAACGCTTAGCGCTATCTGATCCGGGGTTCCGTCCGGAGAACCAAGAGTTACATCCAGCGTGCGGATCAGCAGTGCGCTTAAGGCCTGGGCAGAAGAAATCTTTTCTTTTACAGTTGTTCCATTCTCTTCATACGAATAAAACCATCCGTTTTCATTATCAAAGGTACTTCCTTCTTTCCATGCATAAGGAAGTTCTGTCATGTAACGATTTCCCTGTGCATCTTTATACCAGAAGCTGTGTTCCTCTGTTACCGGCGTATCATATACCCAGTAGCATTCCAGCGAAGTGATTGGTGGCTGACCTGCAGATGGTGCCTGCTGACCTGCAGTAACCCAGCTGCCCTCTCCTGCTAAAAACTGTACCTTGTAGGTATTCACCTGCCAGATGGCATAGATAGTGGTATTGGCAGTAAAAATGCTGTCTTTGTCTACCCAGCCATCTGCACTGTCCTTTGTAGCGTCTTTGTCGGTATTCCATCCATAGAAGGTATATCCTTTGGCTGCTGCCTGTACCAGACCTTTACTGTTTCCTTGTGTTACACTTGTATCTGTAAATGCAGGAATTGTTCCAAGTTTTTTATCTACTCCAACATTTTCCCGGATAGCAGAAACCCCTGTAGTAAATACTGCATCCACAGGTCTGCCGTTTTTCTGATTCAGATCAAAGATCACCGTTGCATATCTCTTCTGTACCAAATGTACATGAAGAATGATCACTGCCGTGCCATCCCCGTTTGTATACTTTGTTTTGTAATATTCTGCCAGTGCCTTTGTCACAGTGCTGCTGGCACTAATGGACTGATCTCCTGTGTAGCCGTCCTCCTGGATTTCCACCTCCGTCACACCAAGGGTATTGGTGGAATAATTGATCAGGTTTACACCGGAAGCGGTAAGGATCCTGTCCCCATATGTAACATAAGCCATTTCAGAAGACACATAGGAATTGCCGTCCTCTGCCTTTTGCCAATGACTGTTGCCTGCAAATTCTGCTTCGTTATAATACCCGGCAGCACTGCTCTCATCCATCCTCAGCTGGAATTTCACCTTGACTTTTTCCCACTTTGCATACAGGGTAAAGTCATTTGCAACTGTAGTATTGACCTGGGTGGAAGGACTTCCTGTACACTCCGGATTGTTGTACCAGCCTCTGAAATAATAGCCTTCACAGAACCCGTCCTTAAGAGGAAGCTGCTGATCTGTTGCAGTGGATGTATAGTTCTCAGGATTTTCATTATTCACAAGCTTTTCATCAGCATCCAGAAGGATTCCCTGTGGATTCAGCACATATGTAATAGATACAAGATGGGTGCCAAATACGGTCTGATCCTCAGCACCGGATCTGTCATTGTACTGCTTGTCACCCTCAGCTCTGGAAATACCTTTTTCCCCATAAGCAGCAGAATAAAGACCTGCCTCCCGCACACTCAGCCGTCCCTGTCCATCTGTGATCTGGGCATAAGCATTTGGCGCATAGACCTGGGCTCCATCTTTGATAGTCAGGTTCTGGGCTGACAGGGAATCTGTTACCCACACACCAATACGATTGCTTTTGTATCTACTTGACTCATTGCCCTGATATGGATTATCAAATGCATTCTTAGCTTCTTTAATCTCAACAGTCCCATAGTCTGCACTGATATTAGCTGCTTTAATGCTGGTGTCATTGCCTGAAATCCGGATCTGACCATAGGGTGCACATATACTGCCTGTGGCAGCATCATTTGCCATGGCTACGCTGCCTCCTGAAATCTGGAGTGTGCTTGCAGGTACGTGATTTCTAATACTATCCCCTTTTGCAGAATAGTAATCGGAAAGAGCCTTTGTCTGCGACTGGGTCATACCAAGCACAGCATTTTCTCCCAGATTCACCTGTCCGCCAGAAACCTGAACCGTGGTATTGGCGCCGCCCAGATATCCGCCATTTTTAATATTCACAGTACCACCATTTATGGTTACTGCAGCAGACTGTTGATAATTGCTGTAATCATAGATGGGATACTTGTATACGTAGTCCAGCTTGTTCGCAGGAAGCTGCTGTATAAAGCCGTACAAATAACCGGATGTACCTACTGCTGCCGTATTTAACGTTCCACCGGATACTGTAACCTTTCCGTTCCAGTCACCACCTGCAAATTTCCTGGCATTTACAGTACCTGCCCTGATCACAAGACCAGGGAAATCATTTCCATTGATTACGTTGGTCTGCTTACTGATTCTTTGATCCAGTATAGCCTTTGTAGAAGCACAGTTAGAAGAGCTACTGCTTTGGGGCGAATAAAATCCACTGACAACTACATAATCTGCATTAACGGTACCGCCATCCACCAGAATATCCTTGGAAAAGAAATAGCTTTCTTCACTTCCAAAAGATTTTACTGTTAAAACAGCATTCGTAAGAACCCGTACCTTGGTAAAGCGAAGGCGGCTGTCTGCCGTATACACAGCGCCGTTTTTAAGAATCACTTCTTTGGCCTTACTTGTTTCATAATCATTGATGGTATGGGTTCTTGTGTCAGCTGATGGATCAAAATTCGTAACAATTTCCGAATCATCAACCGTTAAAATGCCGCTAATTCCATAATCAAAAGGATAACCCCCTGTACTTTCACTTCCAATGGATTTCCACTGAATCTTACTATTATCACTGACTGTCACATTCCCACAACCGGAAAACAATTCAGTGGTATAGGAATATCCGGTGGTAATATCAATGTTACTTTCCCGGATCTTTATGTCTTCAACATATCTTGCAAATCCGGTGCTGTCTCCCCATGCTTTACTATAAAATGTACAGTCTTTTATGGTAAGGGAACCGCCTTTTTGTGTTCCATACAGCAGATATCCACCATAACCAGATTTATAATTAAGCTTAAGATTCTCAAGTGTCAGATTTCCAGGTTTTCCTGTGATCGTCCCGGCATTGATCAGATAATCAGAAGGCGAATTGGTCTGTGCACGGTTAAAATACAGCACATCTTTACCTGTGCCATTCATCCCGGCAAGCGTAAGGGAAGAAGGATCTTTCAGCTGGAAACGGAAAAGAGCAATTTTCCCATCCAACTGAAGCTTTACATTTCCACCTTGGCTTCCATCTGATGAGCCTTCCACCAAAACTCCAAACTGATCGTCCTGACATTTTTGATAGATCCTGGACAATATGATCTGATTATTGGAAGTGGTCTGATTATTAAAATCTGATGCAAAACGGATCCGATTGCCTGTCATATCTGCTGCATTTACACCCGTAAGAGCTTCCTTACCAGGATCTTTTATCTGGTCATTTTTCAGATTAGACTGCACGATCCTATAATTTCCGGAATAATTAAATCTTTTATCCGCATCCGTGGCAGTCAGTTTTCCGGAACTGTCTACATCCACAAGCTGAGTTACAAATCCATTGCTGTCAAAGCTGTAGCTGCTGACCCACAGATCTAATGGAAGGGCATGTACATCATCCACCACATAGATATAGGTATTTCCCTTTGGCATATCAAAGGTGATACTGTTCCCCTGCCAGTTTTTCCCTGCAAGTGCATTGTGATACTGGCCATTTCCATCAATATACCACACTACTGTTCGTGTACGGTATAACTCTTCCTGTACAGTAATGGTGATTTCAGTGCCTCCGGATACTGATGCCGTCTGTACCTCAATCTGCTGCAGATTTGAAATATCCGTCATGGTATTAGATGTAAATACAGCATCATCACCTTTCGCCGTCAAAGTATACAGATCTGTACCATAAACCTTAGTCAGATTATACTTATCTTTTGCAGCATATAACAGAAGCTGATCTTTCTGACTAACATTAATATTGGTGCTTTCAGGAAGTAAGGATCCATCTGCATCAATGCCTGTTGTCTCTGGTCCGGAAAGAGAACCATATTGCCAGGAGCCTTTAGTTCCATCGGCTGCCACTGGCGGTTTAAAGCTGATCGGATCTGTGAGCCAGCTTTTTGTAGTTCCATCCGTATCCTGTGCAGCTAAACGAACATTATCCGGCATGGATGCAAATGTATTGGAAGCCTCTGGAAAATCTGTATTATCATAAATATAGTTAATATATTCATCACTTTGAAGTGTTGTGTTACCCTGGGTTGTTTTACTCTGGATCGTGCCACCGGTAATTTCTACCAGGCTTCGCTGAATGCTTCCTTTCGTTCCATGACTGGCTCTTGCGCCGATCTCATCTGCATTCACGGTACCATCGGTAATAAGTGTTTTTTTCCAGCGCTTGGTACCGTCTGCATAAACCATATTCAGATGATACACATTTCCTACGGTTTTTGCCGTTACCTGTCCGCCTGAAATTGTAAGATCACTTTTTGTACCAAAGCTTCCGTCGCACCAGATCAAGCCATCAGATACTGTGGTTTCATTAAAGAATGTAAGATTGCCGGCTGCATAAACCTGTGCCCCGGTAAAAGCCACAAACCTTGGTGTGTTTGTGCCTGGTATATAAGTACTGTTTCCAAGCATCACACATTCATTGTTTGCATAACCGGAAGCTGCTTTTACCCCATTTTGCAAAGCCGTATCATCAAGTGAAACCTGAGATCTCAAATCCCCATTGTCATCCAGACATTGAAGCACATACTCCCGAACCGGGTTCTCCTGATCCATGGCTGTAATGGACAGATCATAATAATCCACTCCGCCTACAGCTGTGGTTTTATAATAACCGAACAGATAAATCCTGGTAGAGTCTCCTCCAAAACTATAGGTTCTTGTGGTAGCAACACTGGAAGAGAATACCCTGAAGGGATAATCATCCTCGTTCTGATTTGCCTGTGCAATAGAATAAATACGACTATCACTACTGTTTAGAGATGGATAATACCTGCTTGTCTCTTTATCATACCGGATGTTTGAATAGGTATTGGTGGTGATCAGGTTGGTGATCAGCCGTGCAGATCCATTTGTGGTAATATAAGAACCAACAATCAGTGTATTACAAATTACTGTTCCATTGGTGAATCTGGTATTGGATGCATCATACACGGTACCCTTTACGATCACATATCCACTGGTATTAATATCACCGGAAGCATACTGATCCTGATTTGTGGTCAATACGTTTCCATCAATAACCACAGAAGAAGAACCCTTAACAGACATGGAGTGACGGTTGGACAAAACATCCCCATAAATGTGAGCATAGCTGGCACCGCTTATGTTTATGCCATAATAATATCCACGTGCTTCTTTTACATATAACTGACTGTCTGCCACGTTCATATACATGCTGTAGGTGAATATAATCCTGTCTTTTGCCTGAATACTGGATTGGTTGAAATACACTGATCCAACCCGTGAGGTATAGGTAAGATAACGAAATGGAGTTTCCTTCGCATAAGCAGTTACGTCCAGCTTCTGAATCATGCAGCTAAAATCGCCGAAAATCGTTCCCAGTACAGCTTTACTGTTTCCAGTATCAATTCCCTGTACATAGACGGTTCCTCCGAATTTTGCCTCCGCATGAAATCCCGAAGTGGAAATATCAGCGATCACATTGTTATCGCCTTTCAGATTCAAATAAACCGTATACTGATTGGTTTTATCTGTATCCAGAACCACATTGGCATACTGGGTAAGATCTGTATTTGCAAGGGCCTGACTCATATTTTTTCCCTGATCGTCATACAGATTCTCCAGTTCGATCCCGCCCAGCTTTGTTCCTGCTGCCTGATCCCTGTAAGCATCCGTAGCAATCATCTTACAGTCTTTCAGGGTAATGGTCATGGCTGATACAAGAGTCAGCTGATTCTGAGTTTCCTTATTTTTACTTGTAATACGGAATGAATCTGTATAATCCCAGACATAGAAATACTCGTCCTGATGGCCTGCATAAGAAGCGTCTGCCTGAAATGCAGGGCTTAAGGCATTTACCTTCATGCCGTCGTATTCAGAAGGCATCATCACCTGCGTATACCAGAAGCCGTCCACTGTACGGCCATTGGGCATAGTCACCTTCTCTTCAAAAGTGATCTTACTTACAGACAGATCCACATATAAAGAGGAAAGATCAGACGTATAGCTTGCCTTAATATTTCTGTAAGGCATCACAGCCTTCCATGTGAGATAACTGGCACCTGAATCATAGGTGGTTTCCTCTGGCAAAAAGCCTTCCGTAAATGTCCACCTGCTGAAATTCAGCGGATTTGTTGCGCTGCATCTCCAAACCAGTTCACTGCCGGTTGTAACAGAAATGGTCATGGTCTTTTCAGAGCCATTAGGTGTCTGAACCTGACCATTCACCAGAAGCTCCCATCCATCAACCACATCCACAGTCAGCTTATACTGGCCGGTTCCCCATAAGCTTGTAAGCAGTACCGGGGTACTTTTGATCTTGGCTTCATAGTCAGCAAGGGACTCCCCTTCTCCTTTATTATCCAGGATGCTTCCCGCAGAGAAGGTCATGTCTTCTAAAAGCATTGCTCCTGAAGGTGTAGACCAGCCTGCAAACTCCTGTTTCTCTGCTCCTTCCCTCTGATCCAATAATATCGGCAGCTGTGAAAGACCGATTCCCGTAAGATAATCGGACAGCTTTTCCCCATATACTAAATCGTCAAATTGCAGCAGATGATTGGCCTCATCCCATTTCACATATGAATTGGATTGTGCAAAAGCAGAAACCGAATCATAAATTGTAGTATCATCTGTCTGAACCTTCAGTTTGGTCAGATCTACATTACTGGAGATCAGGAATCTTATAGGAAAGTGATCTGCTGTCCATACGGCCGTAAGCGCTATAGAAAAAGTACCATCTTCCGATTCTGTAGCATCCTCCAAAGATACTGTATAACTGTCCTTAATAAGTGCACTGTTTTCATCACCAGGCAGGATCTTCCATCCCTGGAACTTGTATCCAAACCGATAAGGTGCAGGTAGTGCTACCATTTCTCCCCAGACACGATTCTCATATGTAGTCACCTGATTCAGGGTCTGGTAGTCATCATTGCTGTTTTCATCCGGAATATAGCCCAGGTCTACACTTACTGTTACCGATGCTGGTTCCATCTTTGCATTTAAGGTAAGGTTGCTGGCATATCCGGCAGGTAGCACCGTATTAACTGTACTATCCTCTCCGCAGGTCCAGCCTTTGCAGGTATAGCCTTTCTGTACATATACAGGCAGCTGGATCTGATCTGCTGTTCCAACATAAGTACCGGATGCCTGGTGAAATCCGATCATCTCTCCTGTGCCGCTGATGGTTCCGGTATACTTTACACGATAGGTATCCGGCCATGTGTCTTCCTTTGTAAGCTCAGCCTTATCATGTAAATAAGTAATTCCATAATCACAGATAAAATTAGTATCAGAAGCATTGGAAATGGTCTCTGCACCTGTGATGGACACATTGGCTGTTCCATTTTCAGTAGTTCCAACAGCTCCTATATTATGAAGTGCATTTCCACTTCCTGTAAAGGACACAGTCTTTGCACCGGTTGCATCTTCTTCAAATCCAAGAAGAGAGGCGTTCTGCACTGTACTGCTATTTACAATCAGATGGTCTGTTGCTGCCACTTTGCAGTCTGAGGCATCCATTACTGCATTATCCAGTGTAATGGAGCCGACATCCAGATCATGAAATACCAGGCTGCTTCCAAAAAGGGCAATGGATCCGCTGCCTGTGGTACTTCCTGTTACAGTAAATGAATAGCTGCCAGCCTGGATAGTCAGACTGCTGCCTGCTGCCAGTTCCATATTCCCGATCTCCAAAGCATCAGAAAGGGTCAACACAGCCTGTGCATTTTCCATCAGTTTTAAAGTGCCGATCCTGGAGCTTTTACTTACCGAAAGCCTGACGGAGCCAAATCCCCCATCTCCTTTTGCAATGGGATTGATCTGCAAAACAGACAGTTCACTTCCTGTACCAGCAAGGTCCACGGAAATATCCTGTTGTCCGGAATAAGGATTCCCATTATATGTGTTGTCACCCACATAAACGGTTCTTGTACCTGCATCCTGTCCGCTTCCGGTAAGACGGTATCCGTTTCCAGTACCTGTCAAAATGTCGCCTGCAGAAGTAGAAACAAACTGTGCATTGGTGAGAAGATACACCTGTTCCACAGATACTGTACTTAAATTAATTTCTGTAAGTCCCTCCTCTGCAGTCGGCACCGGATCAGCCATCGGATGATCTGTAAAAATCTCCTCTGTCTGGCCTTCTTCTGCTATCTGGGTTTCTTGGGATATCTCGGTTTCTCCAGAGATCTGGGGTTCCTCAGGTGCAGAAGCATCTGCCTCTCCTTTTGCAGCCTCATCTGGTCCCTCAGTTTCCTGAGGCTGCTCTTCCTGGGGCTGCTCTTCCTGTGGCAGCTGTACCTCCTCCGGTTCTTCTGTATCTTCCACATCCATGACCTGAGTACTTTCCATGATTTCCGGCTGGGTATCATCAGCCAGTACAACCGTTCCTGAAACACTCTGCATGATCATTGCAAATGCGAGGAGGATACTTATTAATTTGTTCATTTTTCTGTCTTTTCTGTTCAAGTCTTTTCCCTCCTCGTTTTATTTTGTCAGATTGATCTCAGTCCCCATACCGGATCGTTCTGTAAAGTTATCTGTAATATTCTTGAAAAATAGCAATTGATATGTAGTATTATCTTCTGCTTTAAAAATCCCTTGTCCGGATGCATCTGACCAGTTTGCCATATCTTGGTTGGTGCTGTCAGGATCCAGCTGCCCGGTCTGCCATTTAACTGTAATATTCCCGCTGTAGTCATTGGTCAAGATGGTAAGAAGTACCGTTCCATCTGACTGATCCTTTACTGTATAAGATGGGCTGCCCTCCGATACGACCTTAAAAGTAGCTGAAAGTGTTTTCTTATAAGGTGCTGTAACATTTACAGTAATGGTTACTGTATCACCCTTCTTTACATCTGTACCAGGAGTAAGATGAATGGTCTGGGATGTGCGGTCTTTACTCTTTTTGAAAACGCCTTTATTAGGATCACTATATACCCATTTTCCATCCACTTTTACTGTATAGCTGATGTCGTCCCCTGCAATAAGGGCAACATTCTCTTTTTCATAATTATATAGAAGAATGTCAATTCCGGATCTCCAGTCCGTAACATCATAGAAGGCTCCTTCTTCTTCCAAAAGATCGGAGGTTATATGAAAATCGGATGACTTCATTTCTTCCTGTTTCTGATTATCTGACCGGTATCTGGCCAGAACCCCTCCTGCCAGAATACCCACAAGAACCAATAGAAGGAACAGCCACAGCCATTTCTTCCCGGATCTGTTTCTTTTCTTATGATTGCCTGTCCGGCTTGTATTGATCTCTCTTTTCATCATTCTGAATCTTCACCGCTCTCTTCTAGTCTGTCTGCTTTGCATTCACATTTAATACAAGCAAGGATGTACCGCTTGTATTTGCGTATTTTGCATCTGCTTCTTTACTGGGCCAGCTTACACTTAACACATAATTCTTTTCCAACGCTTCTGCCGGTGCAAAGGTAACTGCAGCTGATTCCTGAGCCAGAACTGCATCGTCCCCAAAACTTTTTACCTTGCACATTTCTTTGCTGATCCCGGATCCTTCAGGATCCACTTCTGTTACTTTGCATTCAAGGGGCATGCTGCCTGTCAGCTCCAGCCCGATGGTATATTCCGTAGTGACCTCATTCACTTTGCTATCTTTCTCGTTACTTACTGTAAAATGGTATTCACAGGTATCTCCTGGCTTTTGCACGTTTTTCAGATCGATCATCTGGCTCCCACTGCCATCTGCAAGCTGAAACACAAAAGCCGCCACCCTGGCGGTATCGCCTCCGGAACTTTCCGTTGTATACCTGGCATATACATTTCCCAGCATCCAGAGAGAAAGCATGACCAGACACAAAAGTACTGCCACAGCCTGATAGATCCGGCTACTGATTCTGTTTTCCTTCTCCATCTTCTCTCTCCTTTCTGTTCTTGGATTCCTGTGTGTTCTCTGTCTTTATTGTTTCGCCCTGCAGCACGGTCTTTTTTAGTACGTCCTGCAGCACGGCTTTCTTTGCTTCTTCCTGCTGTGTAGCTTTTTTTGATCCGTCCTGCTGAATAACTTTTTTTGCTTCTTCCTGGTTCATCTCTTCTTTTAGCCTGCGGATCTCTTCCTTGATTCCTTCCAGCTGTCGGTCATCTGATACCTTCTGCTTTCTGAAAGAGCCTTCCATCAAAAGCACTGCACATATCAGCAGCAAAATGATCCCTGCCGGTGTTTTCAAAAAACTGACCAGGCTTCCAAGAAAGGGGATCCAGCCCACTACCACTCCTTTGATCTGGCTTGCATCAAAAACCGGATCTGCTGCTTCATTGGCATCGCCCTTTGTAGTAACCAGATTTCCCTCGATCTGAATCACACGGTGGACGATCAGCTCCTGACCTGACTGATATACAACGATCTGTCCTGGTTCTGTCTGTTTTTCTTCTTTTACCAAAAGCAAGGCTCCTTTTGAAAACGTAGGCTCCATACTGCCAGAAAGCACATTGGCGATTCCATAGCCAAAGGGCATTGGCAGATGATTGCCTCCGATCCCGGATGCATTTGCAAAATACACATTCACTCCCAAGATCAGACCAATCACCGCAAGCAGGATCCTTCTCAGAACCGGACTTGTCTTTCTTTTTGCATTTTTCATGATCTGTCCTGTTCTTTCTTCCTTTTATATATAAAGTACAGTCCCATGCCAAACACTGCTGCAGCTGCCGTCAGGATCAGGATCCATCTTGTAACCGGTGTATAGTCCCCTGTCTTAACTGAGTTTATGGCTGTGCCCTGGCTTCTGTCTGCTGCGCCGCTGTCTGTATCCATAGAAGCCTGTGTGTGGATGGTTACTGTATAGGTAAGTTCCTGTCCATCATTAAGATTTCCAAGAGCTGTATCCCTTTCATCTTCCTCCTGCTCAAACGGCCACTGCCAATAAATGGTGTAATCCTGGCTTTTCCCAGCTTCCATCTGTCCCTGGGCAGATACACCGTTCAGGTCTTCTGCATTCTCCCATACATCATCACTTCCAAGAAGCCATCCGTCTGTATTCTTCATTTTTGTAAGCACCGGAAAATCTATGTCTCCTGAGCTTGTACCTGCCTCTATCCAGACCTTATAATCCGCTTCTTTGCTCCCTGTGTTTTTCAGGGAAAATGTATATTGTCCATCTGTACCAGGTGCTACGATCTTATCACCGTTTTCACCTTGCACAGAAATCTCTCCGTATCCATTGGTATATCGGATATGAAAAAGATCAATGGAGGTATCCGTGCTCCAGATCTGTTGGTCATCTGAAACCTGAAAACCAGCATTTGCATTGCCTGCTGTGCTGCCGTTAGAGGTATTGCCTGCAGATGTGCTCCCTGTAGTGGTATTTCCCACAGTCGTTCCTGCACCGCTGCCGGTCATACTGCCAGATGAAGTTCCGGTACTGCTGCCTGTGGTTGCTTTATTCTTTGACAGCTGCTGCTTTTCAGAATAAGTCTGTCCTTGGTACAGGCTGATCTCACAATCGCTCTTTCTGGTAAAAGGAAATAGATAGGTGCCAACCAGAGCTGCTGTAGCGATCACCATCACTGCCAGTAAAATAACTGCAGGCCAGAGGATACGCTCCTGATTATGTAATTTTATTCTCTGTAATTGTCTCTCCGGCATATTGTCCCTTCCTCCTGTTCCCGGATCATTCTATATAGTTTCTGTTATTATTTCAGATTTATTGCTGCTTCTATATGGTATCTGTTATTATCTGTTATGTGTTATCTGCTATGTTATCTATTATGTTATCTGTTATGTTATCTGTTATATTATCTGTTATGTTATCTATTCTCTTTCCTGTAGCTTTTGGCTTTTCAAAAAAGCAGATGTCTCTCCTTCTTTGAAAAACCAGAAGTCCCTCTTCCCTGCCACTGGGAAGAGGATTCTCTGGTAGGAATCACTTTCGCATTGTTACTAATGCAGACAAATGGATTAGTCGATCTGGGTTGCGGTAACGGTGATCTTCAGTTTCACTTCAGCAAGCTTATTTGCATTGCCCATATCGGTATCGGTTGTATCCTGAGCGCCCTCGCCTTCTCCTGATGTATCAAACAACCACTGCCAGGAAACAGTATGTTTATTTGCTCCAGGTGTATTAAAAGCTGTTGGCAGTGTATTTGGCTCATATCTGTCATTAAGATTATTACCATCCAATGCTTTAATTGCTTCAATCAACTGATCCCATGTTCCCCACTCACCCTTATCAAGTTTCCACTGGATATTTGCATTATCCTGAATGGGCTGATCGCAAGAACTTCCATCAGTACTTACATTAAATGTATAAGCAACTTCAGGAGCAGTAACTGAACCATCTCCACCATATGTGAATCCAAACTCAGCTGAACCAGTTGTTCCAGGTGCAATCACATCTGTAGATGACTTAACTGTAGTATCATATGTATTTTTAAATAAGTCACTGATAGTAATGGTAGAACCACCGGTAAATCCCCATTTAGCTACTCGTGCACTGTCAGTTCCATTTGCTGAAGTAGTATACTTCGCAAAAGTACCGGAGATTGCACATGTGCTCAGAAGAACTGCAACCAGAAGACCGGATGCAGCACGCATCATTTTGTTTTTTCTCATAGCTCTTATTTCTCCCTTCTTTCTCGCGTTCCCTGTTGTCAGGAATGCTCCTCGCCGTTCCACAGAACAGGCGGTTCGCCATTCCGATAATGCCGGAACGGTCAAGACCATTCCTCACCTTCCGGAACAGGATTTAATTTATATCTAATTCCGATGTGGCATCCCGGAATCAAATATCCTTTGGATTGTTTTTCTCTTTTTCGGCGCGCAATGCTTCCAACTCAGCAAGAAGTGCGTCTGTATCCTTCTTCTTGGACTTTTCATATGCCCGGCGGCGAATCACATCATAAGCCACCAGAAGGATGATCGGGCAGATCACACAAATGATCAGGCCCTGGGTAGTCTGCATGAACATGGCCACATTGCCAAGTCCTTTCAAGCGGGTCTTATATACACCGATCAGATTTTTTGCTGGAACGGTAGGCAGATCCTCTGTATTATTGGCATCACCCTTGGTGATCCATGCCAGATTGCCTTCATCATCTGTAATAACTTCCTGCACACGGTGGGTAACTGTGGCAGTGCCATTTCCTTCCGGATCATAAAAACAGATCACATCACCGGCCTTAATATCCTCCGGCTCAGCTGTATTGCAAATGATCAGATCGCCGGATTCAAACTCCGGATACATACTGTCAGTAAGTATTATCATAGGAAAAATCCCGCTGATACTGGGAACCTGATCTTTATTCGTATAACTTTTGATGATCAGTGTACAGTTGATCACCAATATAGGAATCAGGATCACGCATAATATAATGCCAATGCCTGTAAGTATCTTATGTCCAAGAGAACTTTTCTCTTTTTCCTGTGTCTGCTTCATTTCATTCCTCCCTGTTATGTGGCTCTGTAGCAAGCAGATCCATTTCTAAAAAAGTATAAACTGACCCACTTTTATTTGTATTTTACAATATAATGTACCATTTTTCAATAATTATAACGCATATATTTATAAGAATCATTGAATATAATCAATTATCTTTAATTCTTCGTCACAGCAAATACAAAAAACATCATTTATTTACAGATTTGATTATTCTATTCGCATTTATTATATGTCTTTCGTTTTGTTCTTTTTTTAAAACAGTGCCCCGTTTTTTCTGCTTTCAGGCACAAAAATCAACAAATGCCTTGACCTTACCTGGCTCTGATGTTATAAATAAGAGATGAGCGTTCTTTTTGCATCTTAATACTTTAGGAGGAATATTATGCCCAATATTGAATTGCTTGAAAAATCTATACCTGTTGCCCCGATTCGGATCGCAGCACTGGCAGGATGCCGGGATCTGGCAGAGGAAGTAGACAAAAAGCTGGTAAAATTCCGTAAAGAACTGGTGGAAAATAAGAAATTAAGTATTATACCACAGGGTTACAGCGAAGAAACTTTTCTTGTAGACTGTGAATGTCCACGCTTCGGTACTGGCGAAGGCAAAGGAATCATCAAAGAATCTGTCCGCGGTACAGACCTTTTTGTTATGGTAGATGTTACTAATTTCAGCCTTACCTACAGCGTATGCGGCCATGAGAATCACATGTCCCCGGATAATCATTTCCAGGATCTTAAAAGGATCATTTCCGCTGCCACAGGAAAAGCACATCGTATCAGTGTGATCATGCCCTTCCTTTATGAAGGACGTCAGCATCGCCGTTCCAAGAGAGAGTCTTTAGACTGTGCACTTGCACTTCGGGAGCTTGGCGAGATGGGTGTTTCCAATATTATTACCTTTGACGCACACGATCCCCGAGTACAGAATTCCATTCCTTTAAGTGGTTTTGATAATTTCTTCCCTACGTATCAGTTCCTGAAAGCACTTGTAAAAAGTGTTCCTGATTTCAAGGTTGATAATGATCATCTGATGATCATCAGCCCGGACGAAGGAGCTATGTCAAGAGCCGTATATTTCTCCAATATTCTGGGCGTTGACATGGGTATGTTCTATAAGCGCAGGGACTATTCTGTGATCGTAAACGGCAAGAATCCTATCGTAGCCCACGAATTTCTTGGTGATTCTGTAGAAGGCAAGGATGTTGTTATCATCGATGATATGATTTCCTCTGGCGAGAGTATGCTGGATGTGGCAAAGCAGATCAAGGAGCGTCATGCAAAACGTGTATTTGTATGCACCACTTATGGTCTTTTCACAGATGGACTTGCCAAATTTGATGAATACTACGAAAAGGGATGGATCGATAAAGTAATCACCACCAACCTGAATTACCGTATTCCAGAGCTTCTCACAAAGCCATACTATGTAGAAGCAAATATGAGCAAATACCTTGCAAGCATTATCGATATCATCAACCATGATGTATCCGTTGAGAAGGTACGTTCCAGCAATGAGAAGATCATGTCCCTGATGAAAAGAGTCAATGCATGATTCCATATAATGATTAAAACTAAAGGCACAGTCTGCGGTAACCAAATCCGTTGACTGTGCCTTTTTACATGTATCCTCTGCCACCAAAACCTAACAAATCAGATGCTGGTTTAAAGAATCTGCTTGTACGCAGGTTCTTTGTTACTGCATCGCCTTATAAGCTCCAGATATTTTCTCCGTCTTTTTCTCTTTTTCGTATTTCTTCAATTCTGCCAATGCTTCCCCACCCAGCGGATAAAGCAATATAATATTGAAGATCGTCATCAAACCGATTCCCACATCTCCCAAATCCCACACAAAGGTATACGCTGCCAGACCGCCAATAAAAAGCATTACCAGTGCCAGTACCTTATAAGCAGTTTGCCAGCACCATTTGTCTCCGAAAATGTAAGCAACATTACTTCTTGCATAAAACAAAATCCCGAGAAAAGTGGAAAAGCTGAACAGGAACAGGGTTACTGCAATAAATATTACTCCAAACCTGCCAAGATGGTACTCCATGGCTTTCTGCATCAGATCCATCCCGGTAAGGCCGGCAGTCAGGTCTTCAGGAGCAAGAAGCATGATGAATGCAGTACAGCTGCAGATCACAACTGTATCGATAAATACTCCCAGCGCCTGCACAAGACCTGCTTTTACAGGACTGCTGCACTCTACTGCGGCTGCTGCGCAAGGAGCAGAGCCGGATCCGGCTTCATTAGAAAAAAGCCCTCTTTTTACTCCATTCATAAGCACTGCCCCAAAGCCTCCGGCTGCCACCTGTCGGATCCCGAACGCCTCCTGAAAAATCCTTGAAAACACACCCGGAAGGTTTCCCAGATTCATCAGGATGATCACAACGGTAATGGCAAAATAACACACTGCCATAAAAGGAACCATCATATCCAAAACTTTTACTGTAGCATTTTTGCGAAGCACGATCACTGCCGCAAGGGCTACCAGAAGAATGGTTGTTACGATCGGCGGTACAGAAAAAGCATTTTTAAAAGAAGATACCACAGAATTACTGATCACCTGGCTGATCCCGCACCAGCAGATCAGGCCTGAGATAGCAAACAGTGTGGCAATTACCACATGCTTTCTCTTTTTCCCCTGTTTCCGTTCAATATAGCTGTGGATATAATAAGCCGGGCCGCCTCGGTATCCCCCATAAAGAGGATCTTTTTCTTTGTACAGCTGGGCCAGCGTTGCCTCTACAAAAGCAGTGGAAGAACCAATGATCGCTGTCACCCACATCCAGAATACAGCGCCGGCGCCTCCTGCTGAAATAGCCGCCACAACGCCTACCAGATTCCCCATTCCTACTCGGGTAGCAGTGGAAATCAACAATGACTGAAAGGATGACAGACTGCTTTTATGAGTCTTTTTCTCTGTTAGGGCTTTCACCATATCCGGAAACAGCCGAACAGGCAGAAGCCGTGTACGTACAGAAAAATAGATGCCTGCAGGTATCAGAAATAAGATGAGAAGGGAAATCCCAAGACTTCCTCCGCCTGGAAGCGGTATATATACCAGGTCCCCCCATAAAAACTGGTATACCTTTTCGATCAATGTAATCAACATACGTAAATTCCCCTTTATTTGTTATTATATATTCCGAGAAAAGCTGCCAGATTCCCTCTTTTTCCGCCGGAAGCCCTGTGTGAAAAAAGGAAATCCGGATTGCAGCAGGTGCAAAGATCAGGCATATGGATATTTTCCGGCAAAACTCCTGCTTCCATAAATATGATCCGGTTTGCCTCCCATAGATTCAGCTGATATTTGCCGTTTTCCTTCTTATAGAACAGGCTTTGCCAGTGACGACTGTGAAAGGCCATTTTAAATTCTTCGATCACATCTTCACTGACCTCATAGCAGTCCTGACAAATGGATGGTCCTATGGCAACGACCAGATCTTTCGGGTTTGTCCCATAAACTTCCCTCATTTTCCTAATCGTGGCCTGGCCCATCCTGCCTTTTGTCCCTCTCCACCCGGAATGGGATAATCCGATTGCCTTATGTACAAGATCGATCAAATACAAGGGCACACAATCTGCATAAAATGTAGTAAGTACAATCCCAGGCTGGTCCGTCACCAGACCGTCCACATCCTGATAATCCCTGGGATATAACACACCCTTCCCCCTGTCCTTGTCAGTTACCACCCGCACATTGGTGGTATGGGTCTGATGCGACACCACAAGATCCTCCATACTGCATCCTATAGCCTTTGTGATCCTGTTATAATTCTCTAGTACATTCGCCTTTTCATCGCCTCTGGCAAAACTCAGATTCATGGAAGAGAAACATCCCTGGCTCACTCCCCCAAGCCGGGTACTAAAGCCATGGCAGATCCATGGCATCTTATCGATCACCGGCCAGGTAAGGTACGTAACCCCGTTATTTTCATTGATCTTCATTTTAGGCTGTTGTTCATTATGCCAACGGATCTTCATAAGCCATTTCCTCCACCATAGTCGTATATCTTATAGCTGAAACGCATCCCGGACCCACTGCACCTTTCCGTCCAGGATCCCGATCACGTCAAACCTGCAGGGCGTATTTACGGTACATTTATGGGTCAATAGGTAATACTCTGCCACTTTCCCCAAAGTCTGCTGCTTCTTAAGGTTTACAGCAGCCAGCGGATTTCCATAGCTGCCGTTTTTTCTGTATTTCACTTCTACAAACACCAGATATTTCCCATCCATGGCAATCAGATCTACTTCTCCTATCCGGCACCTGTAATTTCTTTCTCTTATGTGTAAGCCATGTTCTGTAAGAAAATCAGCTGCAAGATTTTCATAGCAGCTGCCTATTTTCCTTTGATTTACACATCTTTTCAAAACACACTCTCCTGATGTCAGTAAAAATCCAGCCAACGTAAGCCGGCCTGGCACAGTGAACATTAAGTAACCACCATATTGACTTGCCTTAATTTTCACTGTACTAGATAAAATTTTTAATAAAGGTAGCCCTGTGTATTGGGGATGGCCCATACTTTTCAAGAGCCTGAATATGTGCCTGGGAACCATATCCTTTATTGGAAGCAAAGCCATACTCCGGCATCACAGGATCATATTCCTCCATCATCCGGTCCCTGGTAACTTTTGCCACAATACTTGCAGCAGCAATGGATACACTTTTGGCATCTCCCTTGATAATAGATACCTGAGGAATCTCCACACCCGGGATCCTTACTGCATCATTCAGAAGGATCTGTGGCTTCACAGATAATTTGCTGATAGCCTGACGCATCGCTTCATAAGTAGCCTGTAAGATGTTGATCTCATCAATACGTGCAGGACCTACAATGCCAAGCCCCACTGCCACTGCCTGGTCAAGGATCTGCTGATACAAAACTTCTCTTTTCTTTGCAGAAAGCTGCTTGGAATCATTCAGATACAGGATCTGACAATCTTTGGGAAGGATCACGGCACAGGCTACTACCGGACCGGCAAGCGGTCCCCGTCCCACTTCATCAATCCCACACACATATCCCAAATGTTCGTATTTATGCTCATATACCTTCAGGGACTCTGTACGCACAAGCTCTGCCTGGTAAGCAGCCTCTTTTTTATGGTATTGCTCCAGAAGCTTCTGCACACCACTGCGGCTGTCGCTGCCATATTTCTCATAAAGTGCTGGCCATTCCTGCCGGCTGGCATTTTCAAATTCTCCTTTGATCTCCCCGATAGAACTCATGCTTTTTCCTCTTTCACCGGCGGCCACTCTACTGTGATCCTGCCCAGCTTGCCGGAACGGAAATCATCAAAAAGGATGCCAGATGCTTTTCCATAATCCAACTCTTCTCCTTTTTTCAAACAGCCTCGCACTTTTGCAATAGCTTCCAGGATCTCCACATCCCTTTCTTCTTCCGGTACATCATATCTTTTATGAATAGCTCCCGGATAATACTCTCTTAAAAAACCGATCAGTTCCAGGGAAAGCTCTTCCATATTCAGAATATCATCTTTAATAGATCCTACAAATGCCAGTTTTTTTCCTGTATCCGGATCCTCAAATTTGGGCCAGAGGATCCCCGGCGTATCCAGTAGCTCTACACCTTTATTCAGACGGATCCACTGCTTCCCCTTTGTTACACCTGGCTTATTGCCGGTCTTTGCACAAGCTTTGCCTGCAAAGGTATTAATAAAGGTGGATTTGCCCACATTTGGGATGCCTGCTACCATGGCACGGATCGGGCGGTTCTTGATCCCGCGCCTTCTGTCCCTTTCGATCTTTTCCTTGCAGGCTTCCTGGATCACAGCCTGAATAGCCTTGATCCCTGCCCCATTTCTGGAATCCACCTTTACCACGTGAAAGCCTTTTTCCTGAAAATATTCCTTCCATCTTTCATTCTGCCTGTCGTCTGCCAGATCTGCTTTATTCAAAAGGATCAGTCTGGCTTTGTTCATTCCCAACTGGTCAATATCCGGATTTCTGCTAGAAAGAGGCACTCTTGCATCCACCAGTTCAATGATCAGGTCGATCAGACGGATATCCTCCTGCATCTGCCTTTTTGCCTTGGTCATATGACCAGGATACCAGTTAATATTGATTCTGTTTTCACGATTATCCATTCTTGTCACTTCCATTCATTTTAGTCTTCAAAATCACTTAAATAAGTCCTCAAAATCATTCAAATACGCTTGCAAAATCACTTAAATAAGCTTGCAAAATCATTCAAAAAAGCCTATGGATTTCACAGGGAAAAGTTTAAACCACAGCTTGCCGGTAATATATTTCTTATTTACCTTCCCGATACTGCCATACCGGCTGTCCTCACTGTTATTCCTGTTATCACCAAGCACAAAATATTCTCCTGATTCCAGTGTTACCGGACTGGATGCCATCCCCGGATTACTGATCACAGGAAAATCCCTGCCCTCTTTGTAAGTCTCTCCATTGATCAGGATCTGTCCATCCACGATCTGCACAGTCTCTCCCGGAAGCCCGATCACCCTGCGGATATGCAATGCTGCATCATCACTGGCGTTTGTACGGAAAACGATCACATCTCCTCTTTTAGGGGAAGATACACGATAAATCACCCGGTTCATAAAATATCTGTCTCCTACAGAGATGGTGGGCTCCATGGAACTTTCCTGCATAGTCACAGACTGAAACATGGCGATCCCTACCAGTGCTGCAAAAGCCAGCGTTACAATAATTTCAAAAACCAGGCGCAATACACCCCGGACCTTCTTATCTTCCAGTTTTTCTTTCGCTTCTGCTATAGATTTATTCTCTCTCCAGGTAGCCCGCCAGTTCTCCCATTGCTCCCTGGATCGTTTCTTTCTTCTATTTTTTAACATATTATTCAAATGCTCCTGTTTTTCGATTAGCTGTTACAGTATAACACACTTTAAACTGTAGAAGCAAGGAATCCGCCAAAATATATAAACCCATAAAATAAATCCACATGATCTCCACAAAATATGTAAGGCCATAAAAATAACTGCCTCCGGAAATCAATCCGACGGCAGTCATTCTCATAATCAGGTATGGATTATTTAATACGCTCTTTAACCTTAGCAGCCTTACCTACACGGTCTCTTAAGTAGTTAAGTTTTGCACGACGTACTTTACCGTGGCGAATAACTTCTACACTCTTTACGTGTGGGGAATGAAGCGGCCATGTCTTCTCAACGCCAACACCATTGGAGCTCTTTCTTACTGTGAAAGTTGCTCTTGTGCTTCCGCCCTGTTTCTTTAATACTGTTCCCTCGAAAACCTGGATTCTCTCACGGTTTCCCTCTTTGATCAGTGCGTGTACTCTTACAGTATCACCTACATTGAACTGAGGAACATCTGCTTTTAACTGTTCTGCTTCGATGTTTTTAATAATGTCGTTCATGTTCTTTCTCCTATTCTTCTATTGGATGTTCTTAATACACATGAGGTAACAGAGGACCATCTTTTTTCACAACATGATTGATTATACTATAGAACTCCTGCCATTGCAAGAGTTTTTTCTATGGTTTCACTATTATAATAAGCCGCCGGACAAGGGTTCCGACGGCTGTTATGGATTTGGATAGATTCAATATCATTATTTATTTATGCGTTCTGCTCTCCCGGTACAGTCACCATCTTACGAACCTGAACCAGTGCTTTTGAAACAGCCGGAATAGAGATCAGGATCAGTGTTATAACTCCCTCAGCAAGAATGTAGCTATAGTTGTAAACGATAGGATATATAGCAGATAATGACTTAGGATAATTCTCAGGCATGTAGCTCATCCAGTACAGATATCCGCCCAGAACATGAAATACACCTCTGGCAAGAATCGCTGCCACATATGCTTTCTGCAAACCGTATTTCTTTGATTTTGAGAAAAAGCCTGCAATACCCATAGCGCCAAATGCCAGGATATAATCACAGCATACCTGGAAAAAGCTAAGTACATATGGCTCCTGCAGGAACTGAAAGATACCATAAACAAGACCTGTCAGAATACCGATCTTAGGTCCGTACCAATATCCAATGAGTACGATAAAAAGCATGCTGCATAAGGTTACAGAGCCACCAAATGGCAGAGAAAATACCTTAAGGTAAGATGTGGCATAAGCAAGGGCAAGTGCCACTGCACAGGTTACAAGCTGCTGTGTAGTCAGCTTTCCTGAAGAGCTTTTCTTATGGAAAAGCACAGCTGCGATCACCACCAGGATCACCATGGCAGCAATACTTGTTACATAGCCGGCAGTGGTCAGCCCACCATCAGCAGTTACTAGAAAATCCATCATTTGTTTTCCTCCTTACGTTGGCATTATCCAAATCAAGTTAAAAGGTCGAAGCCTCCGGTCACCGGAAGAATGTCCTCCCTGGTGATTGCTTCCTCTCAGCCTGCGCCTGCAAGCTCCCTTGGTTCGTTCTACAGTATAGCACACCCCTTCACTTCACACAACACAATTTTCATCCTCTATAAAAGACCGTAAACGATAAATTTCCTCTCATATCATATATTTTCCTCTCATATCAGATTTTACTTTACCTCTGAATTGTGATATTCTATTTGCTGAAAAAACAATTATATACGGTAACTGTAAGAATACTGAACAGTTACACCATATATCATCGGATAAGGAGCGAGTAAAATGTCTTTAAAAATAGGAAGAAATGATCCCTGCTGGTGCGGAAGCGGAAAAAAATACAAAAAGTGCCACGAAGCATTTGACGAAAAGCTGGAACAAATGAAACAAAAAGGCTATCCGGTACTTGACCACAACCTGATCAAAACCCCGGAGCAGATTGAGAAGATCAAAGAAAGTTGTAAGATCAATATTGCCGTGCTGGATTATGTGGCTGAGCACATCCGTCCAGGCATTACTACCCAGGAGATCGATGACTGGGTACATGAAGAGACCATCCGCCATGGCGGGATCCCTGCCCCGCTGAATTATGAAGGCTATCCAAAGAGTGTATGCACCTCCATTGACCAGGTGGTTTGCCACGGAATCCCATCCACAGATGTGGTCCTGAAAGAAGGAGATATTATCAATGTAGATGTTTCCACCATTTATAATGGATATTTTTCTGATTCCTCACGTATGTTCTGTATCGGAAATGTAAGCCCGGAAAAAGAAAAGCTGGTAAAGGTTGTAAAAGAATGTGTAGAGATCGGCATTTCACAGGTAAAGCCCTGGACACCGATTGGAAATATGGGGCACGCCGTTCACCAGCATGCGCTTGAAAATGGATACTCAGTCGTAAAAGAAATCGGCGGCCATGGCATAGGGCTGGAATTCCATGAGGATCCATGGGTAAGCTACACCTCTGAAGAAGGAAGCGGTGTACTGATGGTTCCAGGCATGATGTTTACCATTGAGCCAATGGTAAATATGGGATCTGATGAAGTTTATACCGATGAGATGGATGACTGGACAGTGCGCACCTGTGACGGGCAGCCTTCTGCCCAGTGGGAAGTCACCGTGCTGGTAACAGAAAACGGATGCGAGGTGATCTGCTGGTGATGAACCATAAGATTCAATGTTTGATCACATCTGTTGATGAATTTAAGGATCCAAAGTTATTTCAAAAAGGACTGGCACTGCTTCCGGATTTCGGTTTCTGGAGGGAACGGAAAGAATCCATTTCCCGGCTGCGCCGCCAGGAAAGCCGTCTGGAAAGCCTTGTGGCAGGGCTTATGCTCCGTACTCTTCTTCTGGAAAACAGTCTTCCATTGGAGGCTCTTTCTGTTTCCGAAAAGGGTAAGCCGTTCCTGAAAAATCATGATTTTCATTTTAATCTTTCCCACAGCAATGGGTATGTAGTCTGTGCTTTTGGCTCTGTCCCCTGTGGGATCGATATCCAGAAAGAAAAAGAAGACCGTTCCAATATCGCCCGTATTTTCTTTACTGAATCTGAATATGCCCTTGTACAGAAATATGGTGTTTCCATGTTTACACGGATCTGGGCACTAAAGGAAAGCTATGTAAAATATAAAGGGGAGGGTTTATCCCTCCCCCTGAAATCCTTTCAGGTTTATCCCGGTTCTTATGACATCCTTTCTGATGGTTCTGAATGGGGCCGGCTTTCCACTTGTATTTCTACTATATATTCTACAGACAGAACCTGCCAAGCCCGGGAATTTGCATTTAATGATTACCGGATCGCTGTATGCTCTGCACTTGCCACAGAGCCTAATATTTGCCGGCTTTCTACGGAATCACTCTTGCGCATTATCTGATGAAGCCTGATCTGTAGTCATAATGTTGCTCAGCTCATCAATCATCTCGTCGTCCTTCAAACGGAACTTAACTTCTACACGGCGGGAAGCATCCTTGTCTACATTGCCATCCGCATCCAGGATAGGATTCGCCATAGAATGACCGTTGACTGTAAGATAATCCTGCAGATCAATTGTCTGATCAGATGTAAGAAATTCTCCCTGGATTTCCAGCAGATACTGGGCAACTGCCAGGGATCTGCGCTGAGAAAGCTCCAGGTTATAAGCATAATCTCCATCTGTATCAGTATAACCATCAATAATGATCTCTGCCAGATAAGACTTGTAGCTGTCTTCCAGAAGCACCTTGCAGTAAATCGGCAGAACACTGCGAAGGGCTGTTTTTCCCTCTTCAGTAAGCTCTGCATCATCATAAGCAAAAAGAACGCTGGCATCCAGTGTCAATGCTCCTGTCTGGGAATCAATATTTACATTCAGGTTATTCTTGGCAAATTCCTGCTGCAGGGACTCAACAACTTCTGCCTTTACACCGATGATATTATCGATCTTGGCCTGCTGGGTGCTGATCAGCTGGGTTTTCTCATCCAGATCCACCTGCTGCTGTGCCAGGGCTGCTTCCTGTTCCTTAAGCTTCTGTGCCTGCTCTGCCAGCTGCTGTGCCAGGGCAGACAGCTTCTCATCCTGTGTCTTCAGCTTTGCATCCTGATCGTCCAGGGTATTCTGCTGTGCAGTGATCTCAGCAATATAATTGGCCTGCATCTCATTCTTCTCTTGCTGCTCTTTAATACTCTCGTCATAACTCTTCTGCGCCTGGAAAAGGGTTACGCACATAATCAGTACGAAGAGAAGCAATACACCACACATCATATCGGAATAGGAGCGCCAGATATTAAAGCTTCCATCCTCTGATTTTCTTTTCTTGTGCATGATTCTCTCCTTTATTTAAATAAACCAAATTTTCCTTTCTGTGCTCCTTTGGAAAGCTCTTTGATATTCCTGGAAATCTCCTCCAGAACTGCCTGCTGGTCTGCAGCCTGCTGCTCCATCAGCTTCTCCATTCTGTCCATGGACTCCTGGCTGCTGCCGCCGCTCATCAGATAAACACTTCTGTCACCTACTGCCGAAAGCTCAGAAAGCAGTCTGCGTACCTGTTCCATAGTCTTATAGGACTGCTGCTGATATCTGGTAAATTCCTGAAGCTCTTGGCCCAGCTGCTCAACAAGCCTGCTGTTTGATGTCAGAAGATCTGTACCTGCCTGGTTGGATGCAGAAGCCTTCTCCATGCCGGCTGCTGCTGTCTCAACATATTTTTGCATAGCCTGGTTACATGCTACCCAGAACTTGGCTGCAGACTTCTCTGCATCCTTCATATAATCTACCACATGCTGATAATCCTGCTGCTGGATCTTCTGGATCTCCCTGTTCTCCTGGGTGATCCTTGTAGCTGTATCCAAATAGCGGCTGGAAATACCTCCAAGCTCTGTAACCATATCCCGCATAGCCTTTTCCTGCTTCTCATAGGACTGGCCCAGCTGCTGGCTCATGGTCTGATAAAGTGCAGTGGTATAGGCTGTATTCTCCTTCTGTGCCTGCTTCAGACTGGCAAGAGCCTCATTAAATCCAGAAAATTCCGTATCAAAGGAACCTCGCATCTGCTTCAGGAACTCCTGAAGGATATCCCTTACAGCATCCTGCTGACATCTTGTCACAGATGCCACCAGCATATCCAGAGAATCGTTCATCTTCTGGAAGGTAGGAGTGATCACTTTTTCAAAGCTGTCTGCCATCTGCACAGAGAACTGCTCTGCCATCTGGGCCATAGCCTTTGTCTGCATCTTCTGGCTGGAAAGGAGAAGATTCCTGGCTTCATTCTCAGCAGTGGGCATCACGTATGCATGGAACTTCTCAAGGAAATTCTGAAGATTCTGAGACATAAAGGAATATTCCCGCTTCATACCCCAGGAATAAGTAATGGAAAATGCAATACCATAAATAGATGTAAGGAATGCTACCTTAATACCATCTACCAGTGAAGATACGGAAGTTGTCATAGCCTCATAATTGGTAGGCTGGAAATTCTTAAGTCCCCATACAAGGCCAATGAAAGTACCTAAAATACCAAGGCTGGTAAAAATATCCGGCACCATCTCCAGAAGTCTTTTATGTATATGGATATCCAGCTCATCATCATTGATATACTCTTCAATATCCCCAATGCCTTCCTTGCTCTGGCTGATGCTTTCGGAGAAATTCCCCATCTTCTTATCAAGGTAACGATCATCAAACAGCTCGTCCAGATATGCCAGATTCTTGGTGTCTGTCTTACCAGGGGTCCTAAAAATTTTTGTCAGCTCATCTGCTGCCCTGTGAAAAGCTTCTCCCAGATTATCCATACGAAACATGCCGCCAAACAATGTGATCATATAGATCACGGACATTGTACCAAGAAAAATAAAATTATAGATCAGTACGCTGGGTGTTCCCTTTGCAACGTAGACGGTCATCCCGGCTGCAGCTGCTAACACCAGCACAAACAGAAGTGTATTTGTTGTCTTTTTTGCCATGTTGTACCTCCTTTTGGCTGCTTTTTATGGTAAAGATGCTAAAAACCACATTTTTTATCATAATATCACAAATTCCAAAACAGGACAAGGTATAACAGCGAAAAAGGAATTTCTGCCTTTTCAGGCAAAAATCCCCTTTTCTTAATTCTCAGTTTTTAATTCTCAATTCTTAATTCTCAGGTCTTAATTCTTTATGCATCATGAATCATTTCTGCCATCAGGCATAAACCTTGTCTTCTTCCAAAAAACGTGCTTTTTTGTCCTTTACTTCCACAAGATTGATGCTGCAGTTCGGCGGCACACAGCCATGCCAGAAATGCTCCGGATCCTTGTATAGATTCTGTAAAAGAGCCCTTACTGCACATCCATGAGAAGAAACAAGGATGGTTTTATCGGAAAGCTGCGGATCACTTGTTTTTTCCAGCCAGAAATCCCTGGTTCTTGCAAGTACATCCTCCAGGCTTTCTCCTCCTTTTGGCTTCTGGAAATGAACAGGATCGTTAAAAAACACTTCCATCTCCTTGCTGATTGCATGGCCGTCTTTATCCAGCCACACAACACCTTCCAAAACACCGAAGTCAATCTCCTGAATCCTTTTATCCAGGATCATTGGAATCTTTCGTTCTCCAAGCACAGCCTCAGCCGTCTGTCTTGCACGAAGGAGGGGACTTGAAAAACAAAGATCAAATTTCACATCCTTCAGCGCTTCCCCGGTCCGCCTGGCCAGGGAAATCCCGGCTTCATCCAGGGAAATATCTGCGCTTCCCTGGATCTTATGAAGATGATTCCATGTTGTTTCCCCATGGCGGATAATATACATCAGCATCAGCTTCTCAGCTGGATTCCAAGATCCTCAAGTCCGTTCAGGATCTTCTTCATTGCTGCAGAGATCTCACTTTCCTCAAGAGTCTTGTCATTGGCCCTAAATACAAGAGAGTATGCCATGGACTTATACCCTGCTTGGATCTGGCTGCCCTCGTAAATATCAAACAGCTGATAGCTTTCCAGGATCTTTCCGCCTCTCTGGATCAGTACATTCTCGATCTGGCCTGCCAGAACCTGATGAGGCACTACAAGACTTAAATCACGGGATACTGCCGGATATTTGGCAATGCCTGTATATTTGTGGTTAAATCCTGCAAATTCCAGTACACTTAAGATATCGATCACTGCAATATATGCTCTCTCTCCAATGCCATAGGCATCTGCTGTCAGTGGATGCACCTCACCCAGATATCCTACTTTCTTGCCTTCATAAAGCATATCTGCCTGACGTCCTGGATGAAGGTAAGGCTTTTTGTCTGCTGGATCGTACTCTACTCTTTTCTTCATGCCTGCTTTTTCAAAAAATTCCTCGCATACTCCCTTCATATCGAAGAAGTCACCTTTGCCATACATTCCAAGCGTAAACAGTGTACGCTCATCCGGAAGCTCCGTAAGAGGAAGTGATTTGGGAAGATAAACATTTCCCAGCTCATACAGTCTTACATCTTTATTTCGCCGGTTATAGTTGGTAGCCAGTGAAGACAGCATACCGTTTAAGGTGCTGGTACGCATAATGCTGTAATCCTCGCCCAGCGGATTACTGATGGTAATGGCGCTGCGAAGCATATGATCTTCTGGCAGGCGCAATTTATCAAATACCTTAGGACTTTCAAAGGAATATGTCATTCCCTCTGAGAATCCACAGTACTCTGCAATATCCCTTGCAAGGTTCTCAATGCGAAGCTTGAATGGAAGTCTTCCTGTAGTAGCTTCTCCGGTAGGGAGTGTAGTAGGGATCTTGTCATATCCAAAAAATCTTGCAACCTCCTCAGCCACATCTGCCATGCAGTGGATATCCTGACGGAAAGTAGGTGCTACAATCTCACCGGAAGCTTCATCATAGGTCAGTTCCACTTTTGCGAGATAGCCAAGCATTTCCTCTTTTGTAAGGCTGGTGCCCAGAAGTGCATTAATACGGTCAGGCTCAAATTTAACTCTGGAAGGAAGACGTACTTCATTACATACATCTACCATGCCGCCTACAACCTCTCCTGCTCCCAGTTCTTCCATCAGCTGACATGCACGGTCGATAGCTGCCTGAGCATTGTTTGGATCCAGGCCTTTCTCGAATTTACCGGAAGCATCTGTGCGAAGTCCGATCTTCTTAGAGGACAGACGGATATTTGTTCCGTTAAAGCATGCTGCCTCAAAAAGAACAGTGTGAACATTGTCTGTGATCATGGAATTTTCGCCGCCCATGATACCTGCAATGCCAACAGGCTTTTTGCCGTCACAGATCATCAGAACAGAATCATCCATGGTACGCTCTTGTCCATCCAAAGTAACAAACTTTTCGTCTTTTGCAGCTCTGCGTACAACGATCTCCCTGCCTTCAATGTGATCAAGATCGTAAGCATGCATTGGCTGTCCATATTCTTCCATTACATAATTTGTAATATCTACCAGATTATTGATAGGACGGATTCCATTGGAAGCAAGACATCTCTGCATCCACTTTGGTGAAGGTCCGATCTTAACATTTTTTACCACTCTTGCACAGTATCTGGTGCAAAGATCCGGATCCTGTACCGTTACTTTTACATAATCAGAAGCTTTTTCATCATTCCCTGTAACCTTCACTTCCGGAGGGTAGAATTTCTTATCAAAGGTAGCTGCTGCTTCTCTTGCAATCCCCAGTACTCCATAGCAGTCCACACGGTTGGATGTGATCTCATATTCAAAAACCACATCATCAAGGCCAAGAGCTTTGATGGCACTTTCCCCTACTTTTGCATCTTCAGGGAAAATATAGATACCATATTCCGGTGCTTCCGGATACATCTCACGGCTGCTGCCCAGTTCCTCGATAGAGCACATCATACCATAGGACTCTACCCCGCGAAGCTTGCCTTTTTTGATCTTAATACCACCAGGCGTCATCTTTCCATCATGACCTCCGGCCACTCTTCCTCCGTCCAATACAACCGGAACCTTGTCCCCTTCTTTTACATTAGGGGCACCGGTAACGATCTGTATGGTTTCATTACCAATATTCACCTGGCAGATGATCAGTTTATCTGCATCCGGGTGTCTGTCAATCTTTGTGATCTGTCCGATCACGATCTTATCCAAGTCAGCATCCAGCTCTTCAAAGCCTTCTACCTTTGTTCCTGAAAGAGTCATTGCATCTGTATATTCCTGTGCTGTCACATCCAGATCCGGCACATACATTTTTATCCAGGATAATGAAGTATTCATCTGTATATTAACCTCCGTTTACTATGGTTTCCCTTTTTAGAACTGTTTTAAGAATCGGATATCATTCTCATACAGCAGACGCATATCATCGATCTCATATTTCAGCAATGCAATACGTTCCAGACCTACCCCAAATGCAAAGCCTGTATATTCATCCGGATCAATGCCACACATACGCAGCACATTTGGATGAACTGTACCGCAGCCAAGGATCTCTATCCAGCCGGATCCTTTGCAGAAACGGCAGCCCTTTCCTCCGCACTTAAAGCAGGAAACGTCTACCTCTGCACTTGGCTCTGTAAACGGGAAATGATGAGGACGGAATTTTGTCTTAGTTTCCGGCCCAAAAAGCTCCTTGGCAAATTCCTCCAGTGTTCCCTTAAGGTCTGCAAAAGTAATATTCTTATCCACAACAAGACCTTCGATCTGATGGAAGGAAGGTGAATGTGTAGCATCTACTTCATCAGAACGGAATACCCTTCCAGGTGCAATCATACGGATGGGCAGTTTACCTTTCTCCATGGTACGTGCCTGTACCGGAGAGGTCTGGGATCTGAGCAGAATGGAGTCTGTAATAAAAAATGTATCCTGTTCGTCTCTTGCCGGATGGTCTTCCGGGATATTCAGCTTTGTAAAGTTATAATCAGCATATTCCACTTCCGGGCCTTCTACTACCTCATAGCCCATTCCAATAAAGATACGTTCTACCTCTTCCAGGGCAATGGAATTAGGGTGACGATGTCCCAGCTTAGCTCTTTTTGCAGGAAGTGTCACATCGATCACTTCTGCTTTCATTTTCTCTTCACGAACAGCTTCTTCCAGTTTCTGCTTAGACTCTTCCAGAAGAGCCTCGATCTTGCTTCTTGTTTCATTTACAAGCTGTCCTACTTTTGGACGTTCCTCCGGGCTTACATCCTTCATGCCCTTTAAAATCGCTGTCAATTCACCTTTTTTACCAAGATATGCCACTCTGACTTCATTTAATTTGTCCAGGCCTTCTGAATCTTCGATTCTTTTCCTGGCATTCTCAGCCAGTTCCTGGAGTCTTTCTTTCATATCCATAAACTTATCTCCTTTTTTGGTTTTTAAGCACATATGGGAAACTTCTATGTAATAAGAACATAACGGAATTTATTACATAAAAAAAGCCCCATCCCCAAAGGGACGGAGCATACTTCCGCGGTACCACCCTGATTCCTGTTATAAACAGGCTCTCTGATCTGTTTAACGCACAGCTTACGTCACTTCCTACTTCCTGATCAACTAACCTCCAGTACCATCCTCAGACTGGGTCTTATCATGACGACCAGTATACTTCAGAAATGCGGCTCCAGTGGGAAACTGAGAAATAATCTGAACTTAAGGGGGCTTACAGCCGGTGGCTCCCTCTCTCTGTAAGAAAATCATTTCCTGAAACACTTTCTACGCCTTTTCATGTTACTGTCCACAGCAACTTTTCATCATTTCTTACTATGCCACACCACATCTCATCTGTCAAGAGGGATCTTTCTCTTTCTCTATATCAGCAACCGTCTCCTCTTGTCCTGCATCAGAAGAAACTTTCTCTTTTCCATCATCATTTTCTGCTTTTTCTCTGTTAAGCATCTCCCGCATGGATGCCTGTGCCATCCTGAACTGCTTTTCAAAGTAAGCATTGATCTCTGCGCCACACAGTACAAGATACATACAGCTATATAGCCAAAGCATCAGCATGATCAATGCTGTCAGGCTTCCATACATATTGCTTATATTAGGAAAAATTTCAAAATACAAAGAAAAGAAAAATGAAAAAACAGACCATCCTACAGCGATCATAAGTGCTCCCGGCGCCTGGCTTTTCATGGTTGCCCGCCTGTTTGGAAGGACTTTATAAAGAAACAGGAACACAAGAAAAAGCACGCCAAAAACCAGAAGAGTCCTTGCCCCGATAATACTGCCGATCAGCTTTCCGAGTACTGGTATATATTTTGAAGATGCTGCCTGAATCTTATTGCCAAGTACAAGAAGCAGCAAAGAAACGATCAGCGCCACTCCGAAAAGCAAAGTATAAAGAACTGCATAAATCCTGTTCAGCAGCCAGTTACGTGTCTCCTTCACATGATAGATGGTATTCAATCCATTGGTAAGGGACTGCATGGCTTTTCCTGCGGACCATAAAGCCAGGAGTGCGGAAATCGGCACAACTGCAACGCTTCGATTATATACCTCTGCTACGATCAAAAGCACGAAATTCTGAAGACTGTCCGGCATAAATCCACGGATTGCATCACTGACCACATTGTAGGTCAATGGTGTATATTGTATCAAAGTTGTTAAAAAAAGCAGAAAGGGAATAAAGGACATAATCATAAAGTAAGCCGCCTGTGCAGCATAGGCTCCCACATGATCCCCATTGATCCGCTCCACAAACCCTAAAAGCAGCTTGGGAATATTCTGTTTTTCCTTTTTCTCATCCATACCTCTGCTCCTGAAAATTTTCTTGTATCATATCATGAATTAATTATTCTGACAAGAGAACAGCCTATCGGCTGGTAATCTGAATGTCATTAAAAAAATATTCCAGGATTTCCCTCCAGGTATAGCCTTCTGCTGCCATCTGATCTGCCCCGCACTGGCTCATTCCAACTCCATGTCCATATCCCTTTCCCTGGATGCATACACTGTCAGCCTTCTGTTCCATGGTAAAATAGGCACTTGGCAGTAAGTCACCGCCAACTGTTGTGCTGCCATCCTGCTCGGTAATCTGGCAGCCGGCCGTCGTGAGGAAACTTCGCACATCATATTCCCCTTCTACAAGAAAACTTCCAAGATCTGTATTTACAGTTAATCCTGTAACAGCACCGCTTTCACTTTTCTTTGTGACAAGCAGACTCTGCAGCTTTCCCTTGTTGTACATGGCTGTACTGTCTTCAAGCTTTTCCCAGGGAATATCCACTTTCCAGCTACCCCAGGGCTGATCCTGATCAAACCTGCAAGCAACGCTTTTCAGAAATGGAGCAGCACTGTCGGCTCCCCAGATCTGATCTGTACTGGTTGTCCCTGCAGAGGTTGAAAAATAATATGCCTGGATCAGTTCTCCATTGTGTGTCATGACCTGCCCTTTTGTACATGCCACTGCCTCGTCCGTGATTTCTGCCTGCGCCTGATTCTGATAAACCTGAAAATTCACACTGTCATCTACATCCGCTCCATATTTCTCCAGGCAGCCATCTTCTATTTGTTTCCAAGCATAAGTTCTGGCACAGACTGCCTGAGCCTTCAGAGCCTCCTGATGATATGAAGAAGGCATTTCACTTGGCACCACCCCCTCCAGATAAGTTTCCAGCGGCAGCTCATTGATCAGATACAATGCTTCCTGATTTTCGGTCTTCTTGATCTTCAACGCCCCCTTGTAGGTAGGATTCCCATAATTTCTCTGTATGGATGTGACAGTGATCCCTTCATCTCCTCCATCCAGCGTTATGATTTCCCCTGGTTTTTTCAGGTCTTTTGCTGTATAGGATACCGCTTTCCCCTGGATCAACACAGATACTTTAGTGTGCTGGTAGGTATCATATCCGGAATCCATAAGCAATACCCGGATCTTTGGCTCCATCTTTTTTGTTTCCCTGATTACAGACTGCTGTGTGACAGGGATCATTTTTTCCTTTGTGTTTGTCTTCATAGCTTCCTGTGCCTTGTCTTTCAGGCTTTGATCTTTCATATGGATCAAAAGTGCTTCGCCTGCAAGCATCAGACAGGCAAGAAAAGAAACTGCAAACATGATCTTTTTGTATGTTGTTCCTGATATTTTATGCATAAAAAAGGCTCCTCATATACCTAGTATATGAAAGAGCCTTAGAAAATAGAATGTGTCATGCACACTTAAATCATTTCACACGGAAAGCAAAAGTAGTTACAGAGGAATATAACTGCCCTTCCTCCAAGATGGGAGAATGGAAATTCTCTACATTTACAGCATTTGGTTCTACCTGCGTTTCCAGACAGAAGCCATTCCTCTTGGTATATGTATGACCACATTTGCCCTTGATCGGCGGCTGGATAAAGTTGCCTGCATAGAACTGAACACATGGACAGTCAGAAGCCACATCCATCACAATACCGCTTTCCTGGCAATAAGCGCTGGCAATCAGGCGGCAGTTCCCTTTGGCATAATTGTCTGTCACATAATTGTGATCATATCCGCCGGTGAAGTGAAGCTGCTCAAAGTCCGCTTCAATGTCCTGTCCGATCCTCTTAGGCTGATTAAAATCCATAGGAGTACCCTCTACAGGAGCGTATTCACCTGTAGGAATCGACTCCCGATCTACAGGCGTATAGAATTTGCTGTGGATGGTAAGAAACTGATCCAGCACATCTCCACTGCCTTCTCCGCCAAGATTGAAATAGGAATGATTGGTCATATTAGCTACTGTATCTCTGTCACAGATCCCTGCATAATGGATACGCAGTTCATTCGTATCTGTAAACTCGTATTTTACAGATACCTTAAACTCTCCTGGAAAACCATTCTCATTGTCCGGGCTGACCCTTGTAAAAGTAACCGACTGCTTCTCCTGGGAGATCTCTGTAGCCTTCCACATTTTCGTTTCAAACCCATCAGGGCCACTGTGCAGGTTATTTCCGTTCTCATTGGCAGCAAGTCTGATCTCCTTACCAAAAAGATTGAACTTCGCACCACCGATACGATTGCAGTTACGTCCTACCACAACACCGAAAAAAAACGGATTCTCCTCATACTGCTTCACATTATCAAAACCAAGAACAACATCTGTAAGCACACCCTCCCTGTCAGGCACGCATACTTTTACCAGAACTGCTCCTAGCTCTGTGACCTCCACATAAGCTCCGGATGAATTCTCAAGATGATAGATCAGCACATCCTGGCCTGTTGAAAGTTCTCCGAATTTTCGTTCTGTTACACCCATCTTCTTTCCTCCCGTGAATCATAATAAAAAAAGAAGCCGCTGCACAGGCTCCACTTACTGTGTATGCCCATCATGCAACGGCCCTGTAATTTTCTGTTGGTCCCAGAATGCCGTTCCCTTCTTTTTGACGCCTAGCCTGCGGCCAGGTGGGTGTCCTCAACAGTCCTTCTGCCTACCACAGCGAGAGGTCTGACATCCAAACTGCGATCTTGGAGTCCCTTAATGTCAATGTAGGTTCAAAAATAAAAGGGTGCTCGCACATTCCAGGATACTGTTTTTTTCTAAAATTCATTATACTCTAGTATATGCCCTTTTTCAACAGAAAATACAAGTATTTTTATATTTTTTATGACTTATTGCACAATTTACTGACAGATCGTTTAACTGATCCCATTTAATTTCTGGTACAGATCCTTTGCATAGGTGTCTGTCATTCCTGAAATAAAATCTGTTACCAGAAGCAGCCGCAGATAAAGCTGATCTTCTTCGTTGGCAGTATGGCGTCTGTGCATAAGATAGATCTGCCTGTAATTCTCCGAAATCAGGGCAACCATCTTCTGATCCATCATGGATTGAGGCTGATCTGTATCATAATGGATCACTGCAGGCACAAACAAATCCATAAGAAAATTCAGGATCGTCCAGGCAGAAACCTCCATAGACAGGATCTGCTTTGAAAGAAAGGCTCTTCTGTAAGCTATATCACCAAGAAGCCGGATCACCCAGTCACCACAGGTGCCATAAAACAGATCCTTTTCATAAGTACCAGCCATAATCTGCTCATAATGGGAAACAAAGCCTGTGGCAGCACAGAAAAGAAGCTCGCTTTGCAGCCAGGAAAGGAAATTCTGAACAGCATAAAGTTCAGGACTTACTACTCCCTTTGTCTTTCCTGCCTGATACTGGTCAGCCAGCACCTTTAAAGGATCCATATGTTCCCTGTCTGCATACTTTCCTTCCCTGGCAGCCTTTTTCTGGCCCTTTTCCAGTTCCTCTGCAAGGATAGGATAAGTAATAAAGCCTTTTTTAAATGCATCCTCAATATCAGCGGTACGATAAGCTATATCATCGGCAGCTTCCAGAATAAAGGTAAGTGGATGCCGCACCCCAAGAGTACCCATGTCACCGGCGATCTGCTGATATAAAGACTGCTCCCCGTAAAAATAACCCATTTTCTTCCTGGAGATCCTATCCCCCTCCGGATCCATATTACAGGATGAAACCGGATACTTGATCATAGTATCAAGAAGGGCATAGGTAAGGTCCATGCCATTCTCATCAGAAAGGAAATGAAGCTTGGTCACCTGCCTGAGAGCCTGTGCATTTCCCTCAAAATAAAGGAAATCCTGAAGCATCTGACTGGTAAGCACCTGGGTCAAAGGCTTACCTTTATAGAACAGACTTTCCAGCTTCCTGGCAAACCAATCCCGGATCGCTTCCTCCCCAAAATGTCCAAAGGGAGGATTTCCAATATCATGGATCAGGCCGGCACACTGAAGGATATCACAGATATCCCTTTGCATCTCTCTTGTGAAGCCAGCATCCAAGCCCTGGTTCATAATACATTCTCCAATATTCTGTCCCAGAGATCTGGCAAAGGAAGACACCTCCAAAGAATGGGTCAGCCTTGTGCGGATGAAATCACTTTTGTCCAGGGCAAACACCTGGGTTTTATCTTGAAGCCTTCGAAAAGAAGAACTTCCAATGATCCTGTGATAGTCCTTTTCAAATTCACTTCTCAGATCCCTTAAATGAGCAGGCTGTGCCAGGTCACACATGGAGGTGCTGACTCTTTTTGTGGAAAGAAGCCGCTCCCATTTCATCTTAGCAAATACCCAGGATCTTCTTCACTGTAGCCGGCATATCCTGGGCATCAACTACACAATCGTGAAGAACAGGTGCTGTACGGATCTCCTCTACCGCTTTCGGCACGCTGGTACCGGACAGCTTTGCAAGGGCATCTGCAAGTGCAAAATCATCCATAGTTTCACTGTCACTGCTTATGGCTTCCATAACACTTCTGGTAAACTTATACGGGCTGGCTGTAGATGCGATCACAGTAGGTGTGTCATCCTTTGTATCAGCCTTATATTTCTTATATACGCCGGCAGCCACAGCTGTATGCGTATCAATCACATAATGATCCTTTTCAAATACCTGATGAATGGCTTCGCTTGTTTCCTTTTCTGTACAGTAATTACCATAGAAATCAGAAAGTCCAGCTTTCATCTGGGGAGTGATGGTGTACTCTCCTCCCTTTGACAGTTCTTCCATCAGTTTTGCACAAGCAGCCGGATCCTCTCCTGTAAGACGGAAGATCAGCCTTTCCAGGTTGCTGGAAATCAGGATGTCCATAGACGGGGAAGTAGTCAGGATGAAATCCCTCTTCCTGTCATAAGTACCTGTGGCAAAGAAATCATAAAGTACTTTATTCTCATTAGAAGCACAGATCAGCTTATTCACTGGAAGTCCCATCTGTTTCGCATAGAAAGCAGCCAGGATATTACCAAAATTGCCAGTAGGCACAACAATATTGATCTTCTCTCCCGCTTTGATGCTGCCCTGGCGGATCAGGGTGCTGTACGCATATACATAATATACGATCTGCGGTACAAGACGTCCGATATTGATAGAATTGGCAGAAGAAAACTGGAATCCGGCACTGCCAAGTAAATTCTCCAGGTCTTTGTCATTAAACATCTTCTTTACTGCTGTCTGGGCATCATCAAAGTTGCCAGTAATCCCTACAACATATGTATTCTTGCCCTTCTGTGTTACCATCTGCTTTTCCTGGACCGGGCTGACACCATGCTTCGGATAAAATACAATGATCCTGGTGCCCGGCACATCAGCAAAAACTGCCATTGCAGCCTTACCTGTATCTCCGGATGTAGCCGTAAGGATTACGATCTCGTTGGTAACTCCATTCTTCTTCGCTGCTGTAGTCATCAGATATGGAAGGATGGATAATGCCATGTCTTTAAATGCAATGGTAGCACCATGGTACAATTCCAGGAAATATGCCCCGTCCGCCTGATGGATTGGTGCGATCTTATCTGTATCAAATTTCTCATCATATGCACTGCGAATACAATACTTCAGTTCATCTTCTGTAAAATCTGTAAGGAAACGGCTCATCACCTCATAGGCTGTCTCCTGGTAGGTCATTCTGGAAAGCTTCTCCATGGGAATATCCAGCCTTGGGATCTGTGTAGGTACAAATAAACCTCCGTCATCAGAAAGTCCTTTTAATATGGCCTGTGACGCAGTCACCAGATCACCTTTGCCTCTTGTACTCTGATACATTACCTCCATTATGTGTTCCTGCCTTTCTATGATAAGTGTTTTTCGACATTAAATCCAACAATGCCCTGTAGTTTCTGCCATTATAGCACATGCTTTTTTAAATTACCACATCAAAATGTTAAAAGAGGAGACAGCGCTTTTTCGCTGTCCCCTCTATAATTACTGCTGTTCAGTTTCTAATATCAGTTTTTAATATCATTTTTTACCATCTGTACCACAGTTTCCTGATCATTATTCTTATCGGATGAAGAATCGTCCTTAGGTGAAGAAACATCCTTAGATGAAGCATCCTCCTTACCGCTGACTTCATCCGGATATTTATAAAATTCATGAACCCCGTATTTAAAAAGTTTCTGTAAATCTTTTTCAAACCAGGCTACATTCTTTTTCTCTGCCGCTTCTTTCTCAACAAAGAATAATGCTCCCTGGGAATAATCCACACCCTCCAAAGCTTGCTTCACGGCCTCCCTAGTCTTATCTGTAACTGTGACCTGATAGATCCGGCCGTCATAAGTAGGTGAAAACTGAGGTACTCCATATCTATAATCCCACACCACATCCGTTACCGTATCAGGGAATTCATCGTTCTTGACCCGGTTCAGAATCACGTTGGCAACAAGGATGCGGCCCTTAAGATCCTCTGTGCCTGCCTCTGCCTCCACGATTCTTAAAAAAACATCATAATCTCCATCAGACATAATGGTTGGATTCTCAGCCATATACGCAGCTGTCTGGTCAAGATTCTCCACGGTGTTCTCCATAGAGGAGCTAACATTCAATCTGGCTGCGCCATCCTCTACCACCTTAACCCTCTGCCCTACCAGCACATTCTCACAGGAAGTACCGATCCTTTTGATCCTGGTTCCTGCAGCGGGTGTCTCAGAAACTCCTGACACAACACCTGCGATCCCTGTAGGAAGCTCACTGCCGTCAAAAGTTCCTCTCTCCGACGAAGCAGAAACCATATTCTCTTCAGCTTCAGAAGCGGCATAAACCTGGCTGCGGTCGCCATTATCAACAAATTTGGAACCAACCGCAATGCTGACAGATAACAGAGCGCATCCGGAAACAAGTGCGAAATTACGGAATGTGTCATTCCTGCTTTCCTGTCTCTTTTCTTTTTTTGTTACGCCTTGTAATTCTTTTTTAACTTTCATGCTTTTCATTCCTTGCTTCTTTGTTATGGTTTCTTTTCTTTCGTTATTTAATTTGTAACAACTTTGTAACGTATGAGAAAATTATATTTAATATGCTTAGATATGTCAAGCTATTTTTGTATTTTTTTCCATTAAAAATATGGAAATCAAAAGTTAAAAAAAAGCAAAAGAGGACACTCTCATAATGCTCTGATACTGTCAAAAACAGAAACCAGAAACATATGAAAGTGTCCCCTTATTTAACCGAATCAAACAGCGAAGCGGACTGGAATATCCACTTGCCCAATCGATCTGATGCTTCTCCCCTGCCGTAACATACCCTTGTGTCTCCGGCTATGTATCAGATTATATATGGTCTGATACGATCCGTCAATCAGATTCGATTGACAGTTACTGACAGCCTTTGACAGATAAATCAGGCAGGATACAAAATATAACAATATCTCTGTCAGAGTGCAGGATCAATCTGCTGCATCCAGCTTGCTGGCGCGCGCTTCAATCTCCTTCTGCTGTATATCAGAAGGTGCCTGCTCATAGCGGGCAAATTCAAACGAGAATTCTCCGCTTCCGCCAGTCATGGAACGCAGATCTGTAGAATATCCATAAATCTCCAACATAGGCACGTCTGCTTCAATAATGGTATTTCCATTATGGTCAGGATTCATTCCCAGTACACGGCCACGGCGTTTGTTCAGGTCGCCCATTACATCGCCTGTGTATTTGTCCGGAACTGTAACCTTCATGGAAACGATCGGCTCCAGAAGAATCGGTGATGCATCCATAAAGCCTTTCTTAAATGCAAGGATAGTTGCCATCTTAAATGCCATCTCAGAGGAGTCTACCGGATGATAAGATCCATCATAAAGAGTAGCCTTCACACCAACTACCGGATAAGCAGCAAGAGGTCCCTTCTGAACGCACTCCTGCAGACCTTTCTCAACAGCCGGGAAGTAATTCTTCGGTACAGCACCACCTACTACCACCTGCTCAAATACATACGGTGTTTCCAGATCGCCAGATGGCTCAAAGCGCATCTTAACGTGACCATACTGGCCATGTCCGCCAGACTGTTTCTTATGCTTTCCTTCCACATCGGAATTCTTGCGGATCGTCTCTCTGAATGGAACCTTAGGCTTGCAAAGTTCCACATCTACTTTATATCTCTCTTTCAGCATGCTGACAATAATGTCAAGATGCTGATCACCCATACCATAAATAAGGCTCTGGCGGTTAGCGCCATCATTAACAACTCGAACGGTGCAATCTTCACTCATGATCTTGGAAAGAGCCTGGGAGATCTTATCCTCATCCCCTTTATTCACTGCCTTAAATCTCTTATAGGTATAAGGAACAGAAAGAACAGCTTTTGGATAAAGGATCGGATTGGCCTTTGTAGCAAGACTGTCGCCTGTCTGTACGCTTACAAGCTTGGCAATGGCGCCAATATCTCCTGCATGAAGTTCAGGAACCTCGATGGGCTTGGAGCCCTGAAGCACATACAGCTTATTCAGACGTTCCTCAACACCCTTCTCTACGTTAAGAAGTGTGTCATCTGCCTTAATTACACCAGAGCATACCTTGATCAGGGAATATTTGCCAAGGAACGGATCTACAATAGACTTCCATACATAGGCAGATTTAGCCTTAGCAAAGTCATAATTAGCCTCAAAGATCTCATTGGTCTTCTGTGCAATACCATTGCAGGATCTTTTATCAGGGCTTGGGAAATATCCGCAGATATCATCCAGCAGGTTGGAAACACCCCGCAAATTCACAGGGGAACCCATGCACACCGGCACAATACTTGCTTCCTGGATATTGGTAGCAAGTGCTGCAGAAACCTCTGTAACAGAGAACTCATCGCCTTCAAAATAACGATCCATAAATTCTTCGCTTGTTTCAGCTACAGACTCCATCAGGATATCATGGTATTTTTCAAGGTACTCTTCCAGATAATCCGGAACCGGGCATTCTTCTTTCATGCCTTTGTCAATATATTTTCTGCCGGCCTGTTTCACAACATTGACATAGCCTACAAACTTACCATCCTCACGGATCGGGAAATGAAGAGGTGCTATCTTCTTGCCATATAATTCGGTAAGATCCTCAACTGCTTTCCTGTAACTTACATCATCTACGTCCATATCTGTGACAAAGATCATGCGGGGAAGCTTATACTTCTCACACAGATTCCAGGCCTTCTGTGTACCAACCTGAACGCCTGCCTTACCGGAAACAACGATGATCGCTGCATCAGCTGCACTAACTGCCTCTTCTACTTCACCAACAAAGTCAAAGTAGCCCGGTGTATCCAGAATATTGATCTTCATCTTCTGCCATGGAACCGGGATCACAGATGTAGAAATAGAAAAGTGCCGTTTGATTTCTTCTTTATCATAATCACTGACAGTGTTGCCATCTTCAACTCTGCCAAGTCGGTTTGTCAAACCTGCCAAGTAGGCCATAGCCTCTGCCAAAGTTGTCTTACCAGCCCCACCATGACCTAATAGGACTACATTTCTAATTCGGTCAGTTCTAAAAACGTCCATATGTAATACCTCCCTGTTTGTCTAATATGTTCATATTTTACTAAACTTTCTTTCAACTTTCAAGTATTTTATATAGTTTTAACAATATTTTTTTGTCGTTTTCAGATAAAATACTGTCATTTTTACAGGGAATTGACTTTTTTTCCTATATATCATAAAATAAACCTGTTGTTTTACTATAAACTATGCGGGAAGGATGTTTTTTTAATGAAAACCATTGGTTTTATAGGTCTGGGACTGATCGGCGGCTCCATTGCCAAGGCGATTCGCAAATATCACCCGGACTATCATATTCTGGCATTTGACCAGAACCGTGGCACTCTTGCAGCCGCTGTAAGCGGCAATATTATAGATGGGGTTTGCGAAGAAAAGGATAACCGTTTTGGCAGCTGTGATTATGTTTTTCTTTGTGCCCCAGTAGAATATAACCTAAAGTATCTTGAATTTCTGAAAGAGATCCGTCAGCCAGGCTGTATCATCACAGATGTAGGCAGCGTAAAAGGCATCATCCATGAAAAGGTTGAAGTTCTTGGTATGACAGACTGTTTTGTAGGCGGTCATCCTATGGCAGGCTCTGAAAAATCAGGCTTTGAGCATTCCACCGACCGTCTTGTGGAAAATGCCTATTATATCCTGACCCCAGGCGGAGAGATCCCTCTTGAACGTCTTACCGATCTGACAGAGATGATTGCTTCCATTGGCGCTATTCCCATGGTTCTCACTGCTGATGAACATGATTTTATCACTGCCGGAGTTAGCCATCTTCCTCATATTATTGCTTCTGCCCTTGTGAATCTTATAAAGACCCTGGATAATGATGCAGGATATATGAAGACCATTGCAGCCGGAGGATTCCGTGATATTACAAGGATCGCCTCTTCCTCTCCTGTGATGTGGCAGCAGATCTGCCTGGAAAACACCCAGAATATTTCCAATGTACTGGACGATTATATCCGTATGCTGATACAGATCCGGTGTGCCATTGACAACAAGGATCCAGATTACATTTATCAGATGTTTGCAAGTTCCAGAGATTATCGTGATTCCATTGACGTGGTAGACAACGGTCTGACCAGGAAGGCTTATGTCCTTTATCTTGACCTGGCAGACGAAGCCGGCGGCATCGCTACCATCACCACTATTCTGGCAATGGATAATATCAGTATCAAAAATATCGGCATCATCCACAACCGTGAGTTTGAAGAAGGTGTACTTAAGATCGAATTCTATGAAGAAGAAGCTATGGAGCGAGGCAAGGCTCTCCTTAAAAAACGTAACTATATTGTTTATGACCGATAGACTACAGGAGGCATCATGGAAATCCCAAAACTGAACAAGCTTCACGGGAAGCTTACCATTCCCGGAGACAAATCGATTTCCCACAGGGCTGTTATGTTTGGAGCCCTGGCACAGGGCACCACAAGGATCACCCATTTTCTGGAGGGCGCTGACTGTCTTTCCACAATTTCCTGTTTTCAGGCAATGGGGATTCATATCCAGAAAAACAAAGATAAAGTGCTGGTAGAAGGAAAAGGACTTCACGGGCTTCAGGCTCCCTTAGATATTCTTGATGTTGGCAACAGCGGTACTACTACCCGGCTGATCTCCGGCATCTTAGCCGGTCAGGATTTCACCAGCCGGCTTACCGGGGATGCCTCTATCTGCCAGCGTCCTATGGGACGGATCATTACTCCCCTTTCTCTGATGGGTGCTCAGATCACAAGCCAGAATCAGAATGGCTGCGCCCCTCTCACCATTCAGGGAGGACACCTCCACGGAATACATTATCAGTCACCTGTGGCATCTGCCCAGGTAAAGTCCTGTGTACTTCTTGCAGGCATGTATGCCGATGCACCAACCAGCGTTACTGAACCAGTTCTTTCCCGAAATCACACTGAGCTTATGCTGAATTACTTTGGTGCACAGGTTACTTCAAAAGGCACCACCGCTTCCATACTTCCACAGCCTGATCTTAAGGCCCGTGACATTACAGTCCCCGGCGATATCTCTTCTGCTGCATACTTTATTGCTGCAGGACTTCTGGTACCAGGAAGTGAGATTCTGCTGTGCAATGTGGGTATCAATCCTACCAGGGACGGTCTGCTTCGTGTATGTCAGGCTATGGGCGGTGATATTACGTTACTGAATGTACGAAACGACGGGGAGCCTACTGCAGACCTTCTTATAAGAAGCAGTTCTCTTCATGGCACAGAGATAAAGGGTGAGATCATCCCTACCTTGATTGATGAGATCCCCATGATTGCTGTAATGGCAGCCTTTGCTGAGGGCACTACTGTGATCCGGGACGCTGCAGAGCTTAAAGTCAAGGAATCTGACCGCATCCAGGTTATGACGGATAATCTTACCCGGATGGGTGCAGATGTAGAGGCATTACCGGATGGAATGATCATCCATGGAGGCAAGCCTTTACATGGAGCCACAATTGATTCCCATAAGGATCACCGTATTGCCATGTCCTTTGCAGTGGCAGGCGGTATCTGTGAAGGATTGCTTACTATTACTGACGGAGAATGTGTCAATATCTCTTATCCGGAATTTTATACAGATTTGTACAGCCTATTGTAATACAAGTTCAGGATTGTAAATGGATCATGCATGAAATATTTCCCATGTAGCACAATCTGAAGCTTTCATTACCAAGTGTCTGATCTCATGTGAAACTGATAGATTTTTGAGAAAATGATGGATTTTCTCTATAAGTCTTTATGATTTCTTTTTGAGATTCAGGCGCTTTTTTTCTTGTTCATATTTGACAATTTTTTCACATATTAATTCGTTAATTTTATAACAAAGTGAGATTTTCATTTTTTTGCTATTTTTTGGTTTTTTTCAGACAAAAAAGCGTGTATAATCCCCTTCGTAAGGAAATAATAAAATTGTGTAACTCTTCAGGCACACTTGCTGTCAATGAAATAGTTACAAAATTGTTTATGACTGACCAGGAGGTATTCGCACATGAAAATTTTATTTTATGGTACTAAAAATTACGATGAAGAATTTTTCGAGAAGATCCTTCCGGATTACCCGGGGATTCAAATTAAATTTATTGAAGCCAATATCTACGAAGAAACTGCTTCTCTTTCCAAAGGTTATGATGCAATCTGTGCTTTTGTAAATGCAGATCTTAGTGCTCCTGTTATTGATGCTCTGGCAGAACAGGGTGTGAAGCTGATCCTGATGCGTTGTGCAGGATACAATAATGTAGATCTGGCAGCCACACATAAACATGGAATCCATGTGCTGCGTGTTCCCGGTTATTCCCCGGAAGCTGTTGCAGAGCATGCCATGGCTTTGGCACTTACTGCCAACCGTCATACCCACAAAGCTTACATCAAATTACGTGAAAATAATTTTTCCTTAAATGGTCTGATGGGTGTGAACCTTTATCATAAAACAGCTGGTATCATCGGTACCGGTAAGATCGGTCAGGCTATGGCACGGATCTGCAAGGGATTTGGCATGAAAGTTATCGCTTATGATCTTTATCCAAACAAAAACCTGGATTTCCTGGAGTATGTATCCCTTGATGAGCTTCTGGCAACCAGTGATCTGATCAGCCTTCACTGCCCGCTGACAGATGAAACAAAGCATCTGGTAAATGCTAAGACCATTGATAAAATGAAGGATGGAGTAATCCTTGTAAATACATCCAGAGGCGGTCTGATCAAAACAGAGGATCTGATCACAGGAATCCGTGAGCATAAATTCTTTGCTGTAGGTCTTGACGTATACGAAGAGGAAACAGACTATGTATACGAGGATATGTCTGAGGAGATCATGCAGACGTCCCTGATCCAGAGACTGCTTTCCTTCCCGAATGTTACCATGACTTCCCATCAGGGATTCTTTACAAAAGAAGCTCTATCCAATATCGCAGAGACTACCCTTCAGAATGCTGCTGATTTCATGAATCAGAAAGAGCTTAAAAACGAAGTATTATCATAACAGTTCAGTACCCTAGTACAGTGAAAATGAAGTATCTGCTATATTTGGGCAGAATGATTTTCTCATATGCAAGGCAGAGGATAGTTATGTATTTCCATCACCAAAAATACCTCCGGCATTCTTGCTGCCGGAGGCTCATCTAAAAGCCCATCACATGCTTTTGTCCTGACATCTTAAATCCTGCCGGAGACTGTATTTTCGGAATATGCTTTACTGCTGACTGTCAGTCAGCCCTGCTTCTTCCAGCTCCTGCTGTACTTCTTTGTCAATCTCATCCTCTGTAACGCCTTCGTCCTCAAATACGCCACTTTCGGCTGCATTCTTCTCCAGTTCTTCTGCTGCCTGACGCTCCTCTTCTGATACCTGGCTGTCATCAACACTCTGAACATCATCATCTCCCATTACTTCCAAATCTGCCAGTTCATCGCTGTCCAATGGCTCCATATCATCTTCAAATGCATCTTCTTCGCTTTTATTTCCACAGCCTGTTATCGTAAATGTAAAAGCAAAAATAATTCCAATAAATAATAATAATTTATATCGCTTCATATGATACCTCCTGTGCTGATTCTTTATATTTGTAATACAGGATAATTCATTTTCCTGTATTATTTACAGATATCATAGTTGGTGGCTTTTGCCCCCAACATCTTCCTATATTAGTATTAGTGATTCATGTTTTTCCCGAAGCAGATGAATCTCCCTTGTCCATCCTTCATCATCATTCGGTGTCTCAAGGATAACCGGCAGCCCTTGAAGAGCCGGGTGGCAGATCACTCGGACCAGTGCTTCAAGACCGATCTTCCCTTCCCCGATCCTGGCATGCCTGTCCTTATGGCTGCCTAGCTCATTCATACTGTCATTCAGATGAATGGCCTTCAGCCTTTCCAGACCGATCTGCTCCTGAAACTCTTCCAGAACCTGATCCAAATGGTCTGCTATATCATAACCTGCATCCCACACATGGCAGGTATCCAGACAGATCCCCAGCTTATCCTTCTGGTCTGTAAGATCAATAATCTGCCTCAGTTCCTGAAAACTCCTGCCCACTTCTGTCCCCTTACCTGCCATAGTCTCAAGAAGAACGGTTGTGGTCTGCTCATTTGTCAGCACATCATTCAAGATTCCTGCAATCTTCCGGATCCCTTCTTCTGTACCTTGTCCCACATGGCTGCCAGGATGAAAATTGTAGTAATTACCTGGTGTAAACTCCATACGTCTCAGATCATCTCTCATGGTATCTCTGGCAAAATCCCGAAGATTTTCTTTGGCAGCACAAGCATTCAGTGTATATGGTGCATGAGCTACAATCTTCCCGAAGTGATGTTCTGCAGCAAGCACCTGATACTTTGCCACATCCTCCGGATCGATCTCCTTTGCCTTGCCTCCTCTGGGATTCCTGGTAAAAAAGGCAAAGGTATTGCCTCCATTGGCTATGGTCTGTCTTTCCATAGATGCATAACCTTTGGCAGATGATGTATGATTACCTATATATAACATTCTTATTCCTCTCTGGTGTAAAATAGTTTTATGGGAAATATTATACTCCTTTTTTCCTCGTTTTTGTATTCTGAAAATCCCTATACAGCTTAGGCAGTTCTGGTGCAGCGGACATATGCTTATTGACGAAAACAGGAAATATTTGTATACTGAAATTTGTTAAAGTATCTAATTGTATTTCTGACTTTTACACCAAACATCTCAAATATATATTTACAAGGAGATTTTTACTATGGCCGAAAAGAGAAATACCCGCCCGAAGCGTTCTGCCAAACCTGGCGGGAAGAAAGCACAACCGTCCATACAGGGACACAGAAAAAATATATATCGTAAATCCAGATATTATCGGCAAAGACAGCGTCGCATCCATATTTGTCTAGGGTTCCTGGCTGTCCTGCTGGTTCTCATCGTAGGCATTTCCCTTCACTCCTGTTCTTCTTCAGCAAAGCCTGCTTCCAGTACAGGTACACAGGATGCACCAGTTTCAAATAAGCAAGAGATCCCAGACAGCAATACTGAGGATACTACTTCTGAGGCAGAATCAACTCCTACGCAGGCTCCTGTCACTTTAACCATCAGTGTTGTAGGCGACTGTACACTTGGTACAGATGAAACCTTTGATTACAGTACCAGTCTGAATGCCTACTACGAAAATTACGGGAAAGAATATTTCCTCCAGAATGTAAAAAGCATTTTCCAGGCAGATGACCTGACCATCGCCAATATGGAAGGAACCCTTACCGAATCCACTCAGAGAGCTGACAAAACCTTTGCATTTAAAGCCCCTGCTTCTTATGCCGGAATCCTTACCAGTGGTTCTGTGGAAGCAGTCAACACAGCCAATAACCACAGTCATGATTATGGAGAGCAAAGCTTTACGGATACATTATCTGCCCTGGATGATGCAGGGATTGTTCATTTTGGCTATGACGAAACAGCAGTTATGGATGTGAAAGGGATCAAGGTGGGACTGGTTGGTATTTACGAGTTAAATGACCATCTTGAACGGGAACAGCAGTTAAAAGACAATATAGCAAAAGTAAAATCCGAAGGTGCCCAGCTTACCATTGTGATCTTCCACTGGGGCAATGAAAAGGAAACTGTTCCTGATTCCAATCAGATAACATTAGGCAGATTGGCCATTGATCAGGGTGCTGACCTGGTATGCGGGCATCATCCTCATGTACTTCAGGGCATTGAAACATACAAAGGTAAGAATATTGTGTACAGTCTTGGAAATTTCTGCTTCGGAGGCAACAGTGCTCCAAGCGATATGGATTCCATGATCTTCCAGCAATCCTTTACCTTCAGCAATGGCTCTCTTCAGAATGACAATGTTACCAATATCATCCCCTGCTCTATTTCTTCTGCACAAGTCTATAATAATTATCAGCCAACGCCTGCAGAGGGGGATGAAAAAACACGAATCATGGAAAAAATCCAGGAACGCAGTTCCATGATCGATACCCTATCCTGATGTTTAAATATAGCATCATCTCATTACCAACAATTTCTTACAGAATTATAATAGAATCTGCAAAAGCCAAGGGAACTGACCCTTGGCTTTTTCTATTAATTCATAACTGTTCAATACCCTCAAAGCTACTATCTGCTGAATAATTACAACAAATATTCATTATGGATTGCTGTCAATGAACATGGCATCCCCAAAGGAAAAAAATCTATATCTTTCCTTCACAGCCTCTTCATAAGCATGCATAATCTTTTCCTTACCAGCCAGCGCGGAAACAAGCATCATAAGAGTTGATTCTGGAAGATGGAAGTTGGTGATCAGGCTGTCGATCATCTTAAAATGATAGCCTGGGTAAATAAAAATCTCTGTCCAGCCTGAACCGGCTTTTAAAACGCCATCTTCTCCGGTGGCTGATTCCAGGGTACGACAGCTGGTAGTCCCTACAGCGATCACACGGCCGCCGTTTTTCTTAGTATCATTGATCAGCTTTGCTTGATCTTCTTCTACCACGTAATACTCAGAATGCATATGATGCTGCTCCACATCATCTACTTTGACAGGCCGGAAAGTGCCAAGCCCTACATGCAATGTCACATGGGCGATCTGCACACCTTTTTCTTTTACCTTTTCCAGAAGTTCCTTTGTAAAGTGGAGCCCTGCAGTAGGTGCAGCAGCAGATCCCTCATGCTTTGCATAAACCGTCTGATAACGATTTTTGTCCTGTAATTTGTGTGTGATATAGGGAGGCAGAGGCATCTCTCCCAACTGATCCAGGATTTCCTCAAAAATGCCGTTATATTCGAAATGGATCAGGCGGTTCCCATCTTCGATCACATCTACGATCTCACCCTTTAATAAGCCATCACCAAAACTGATCCTGGTTCCCTTTCGTGCCTTTTTTCCAGGCTTTACAAGACATTCCCACACATCGTTTTCATTTCTTTTTAAAAGAAGTATCTCAATCAATGCTCCGGTTTCTTCTTTATGTCCATACAATCTGGCCGGGATCACCTTTGTATCATTGATCACAAGACAGTCTCCAGGGTTCAGATATTCCAGGATATCCGTAAAATGACGATGTTCAATACTTCCATCCTTGATGGACAAATGCATCAATCTGGATGCACTTCGGTCTGTCAGAGGATCCTGGGCAATCAGCTCCTGGGGCAGATCATAATAAAAATCTGATGTTTTCATAATTCCTCCTCTTTTTCCGGTTCACAGGTCATGTCCGCATAGGCAGCTGCCTGTTGGGTTTCTTCCTTCCATTGCTTTTTCAGCTGCCTTACATAATTCCATTCTTTATTGGTAAGATCAGCCTTTTTCAAAAGATCCGGCCGACTTTTGGCAGTACGAATCACAGACTGTTCCCTGCGCCATTTCTCAATATTAGCATGATGCCCGGACATCAGCACCTGAGGTACGGCTTTTCCATGCCATATTTCCGGTCTGGAATACTGGGGATATTCTAGAAGGTTCCCAGCAAAAGACTCTGTCTCACCAGATTCTTTGTTGCTTAATACCCCGGGCACCATCCTGGAAATAGAATCCATCATAACCATAGAAGGCAGTTCACCACCTGTCAGCACATAATCTCCAATGGACACGTAGTCTGTAACGATCTCCTCAAGAACACGTTCATCAATACCTTCATAATGACCGCACAAAAAAACCAGATCCTCTTCTTTTGCCATCTCTCTGGCCATTTCCTGATTAAACACCCTGCCTTGGGGAGTAAGATAAACAACTCTTGGCCTTTTCCCGATACGCTGTACCACTGACTCATAGGCAAGATAAACCGGTTCAGCCTGCATCAGCATTCCTGCGCCGCCGCCGTACGGATAATCATCCACTTTCTGGTGCTTATTATAGGCAAAATCCCGGATGTTCACAGCTTCTATGGACAAATAACCGGCTGCAATTGCCCGGCCTGTAATGCTGGTATTCATCCCGTTCCGAATCATCTCCGGAAATAGGGTCAGTACATGAAAATTCATTTATACCAGTCCTTTCATCAGATGTACAGTCATAATATTTTTTTCAATGTCCACATCCAGAATACACTGGTGAATGGCAGGGAGAAGAAGTTCTTTGCCCTGTGCATCCTGAACCACATAAACATCATTAGCACCTGTTTCCATTACATCCTTCAGAATTCCCACAGAAGTCCCATCCTCTGTCACAATCTTCATTCCGATCAGATCTGCAATATAATACTCATCTTCTTCCAGATCCTGTGCTTCCTCTCTGGGGATCCACAACTCTTTGCCTTTATATTTCTCTATATCATTAATATTATCAATATTTTTAAATTTCAGGATCACAAGATTCTTGAAAAACTTTACATTCTGGATGTAAAGCTGTTTCTTCTCCCTGCCTGTATCCAAAAAAACATATTCAAGATCAGGAAAGCGTTCTGCATCCGTTGTAGGATATACCTTTACTTCTCCTCTCACACCATGTGTGGTAGTGATCACACCTACTTTTAATAAATCTTCCATCACCAAGCTCCTGTCTGTGTACTTATTAATAAAAATACGAATATTCCTCATGCATCTGACCGCATCCTTGCGGAACGTTTTTTCTAATAGGAACATTACAGAGTAATTTCCTATTACAAAAAAAGGCTGTTGCATCCATACTATTGCAACAGCCCCTGAAAACTATTTCATTGCAGAATATCTACAATCACTTTTTTGCTGCTTTTGGAAGAAGCCGCTTTTACTACAGTACGGATTGCCTTGGCGATCCTGCCCTGACGTCCGATGACCTTACCCATATCAGAAGGTCCCACTTTTAATTCGATGACGATCACATCATCTTTCTCTGTCTCAGTAACGACTACTTCATCCGGATTTTCAACAAGAGATTTTGCAATTACTTCAACTAATCCTTTCATCACATACCTCCCTGTCTCGTCCTTTTGGGGACGTCACAGAAATACCCTCTCCGGTATTTCTTATTTTTCGATTCCGGCTGCTTTGAAAAGCTTAGCAACAACTTCTGTTGGCTGAGCACCTACAGAAAGCCATTTTTTAGCTGCTTCCTCATCAATTTTGAATACACTTGGATCAAGGTTAGGATCGTAGGTACCAATCTCCTCGATACATCTTCCATCACGTTTGCTGCGGGAATCTGCAACAATGATTCTATAGAAAGGTGCTTTCTTCTGTCCCATTCTTCTTAATCTGATCTTAACTGCCATTTTTGTTTTCCTCCATTTTTTGATTATGTGTTGTTTTTGATTATTTATTGTAAATAATTTATGTTAAAAAGGAAGCTTGAAGCCACCTCTTTTACCACCTTTTTTGCCACCCATCATACCGGGCATCTGCTTCATCATCTTCTTGCTCTGTTCAAATTGCTTCACAAGACGGTTGACTTCGGAAATATCCACGCCAGCCCCTTTGGCAATACGATTCTTACGGGATACATTCAGGATTCCCGGATTGCTCCGTTCCTGAATCGTCATGGAAAGTATAATGGACTTGGTCCTGTTCATCGCACTTTCATCGATCATCCCTTCAATGTCTTTCATCTTGGCGCCCATACCGGGAAGCATGTTCAGGATACTTCCGATCCCGCCCATCTTATTCATCTGATCCAGGCTGGTAAGATAGTCATTAAAGTCAAAATCCATTTTCTTAAGCTTCTTGGACATCTCCTGTGCCTGCTCCTGATCTACAGAGGCTTCCACCTTCTCGATCAGACTCATCACATCACCCATACCTAAGATCCTGGATGCCATCCTGTCCGGATAAAACTGTTCCAGATCTGTAAGCTTCTCACCCATACCAACGTAAAGGATAGGCTTGCCGGTAACTGCCTTAATGGAAAGGGCTGCACCACCTCGGGTATCTCCATCCATCTTGGTAAGGATCACACCGTCAATCCCCACCTTATCAGTAAAGGTCTTGGCTACATTTACTGCATCCTGCCCTGTCATGGCATCCACAACAAGAACAGTAGCATCTACCTGTACATTCTCCTTAATATCTGCAAGCTCCTGCATCATATTCTCATCAATATGAAGACGTCCTGCAGTATCAATGATCACAACATTCTGCTGATGTTCCTTTGCATGACCGATGGCAGCTTTGGCAATGTCTACAGGCTTCTGTTTGTCTCCCATGGAAAAAACTTCTACGCCCTGCTTCTCACCATTTACCTGAAGCTGTGTAATAGCTGCCGGCCGGTATACATCACAGGCAACCAAAAGCGGACGCTTGCCTTTTGCCTTCAGCTTACCTGCAAGCTTGGCCGCTGTAGTGGTCTTACCAGCTCCCTGAAGACCTGCCATCATGATCACTGTCATATCATTGCCTGACTTAATAGGAAGCTCTGTAGTCTCACTGCCCATCAGGCTTACAAGCTCGTCATTTACGATCTTGATCACCATCTGTCCCGGATTCAGACCATTCATTACATCCTGTCCTACTGCACGCTCCTGCACAGACTTGGTAAACTGCTTGACCACCTTGAAATTGACATCTGCTTCAAGAAGAGCCATCTTAACTTCTTTCAAAGCGATCTTAACATCTTCTTCTGTCAGCCTGCCTTTACTTCTCAGCTTTTTGAATACATTCTGTAATTTTTCTGTCAAGCTTTCAAATGCCATGTATTATAACTCCTCTAATATCACATTGGAAATCGCTGCAATCTCTTCAATCCCGGATTCTTCAGCAATCTGATGGATCCGCTTTACCTGCTTTCGTATATTCAGAAACTTGTCAACTAAATGAAGCTTCTCTTCATACTCCTCCAGTGCCTTATCGCATCTCCGGATCATATCGTGTACTCCCTGTCTGGAAATTCCCAGATCCTGTGCTACTTCACTTAAGGAATAATCCTCCAGGACAACATTCGTATACACCTGCTGCTGCCTACTGGTAAGAAGTTCACCATAAAAATCATACAAAAGTGTACGCTCTACAAACTTTTCCATTCGTAATCACCTTGTGTATCTTACCGTATTTGCATCCGGATGTCAAGTGTTTTTTCTTTACGAACTTTTGTTCGTGTCTTTTCGTCTACGTTCATCTATTGATAAAATGGTTCAAAAAACCGGCATATTAATTTGTACTGGGTAGTTATTTCTGCATGTTCCATTTTGTTCTGCCCCATGCTATACTAAATATGTTGTCTAGCCGATACCCGGCAACGGGAGGAGGTGAAATCTCTATGGAAAACATTGCTATTTCTTTTCTTATCTCCTGTCTGGCGAGCATAGCCGCCTATTATGTTTGCAAATGGTTAGATGGTGATAAGTGAGACAACACTAGCCTAGTAGTTTCTTGTCTACTATAAATAAGCAAGAAGAAGCCCCCAGTATTCGCAGTACTGAGGGCTTCACTCTTTTTGTCTCCATGGACTTGCTATTTCTTTTCGCCTATGGCAATTATAGCATATGCAAATTTTGAAATCAATATACCATCTTGCTTGAAATCCAAAAATTTTCTCATTTGTCACAAGATTGTCACAGATTAATCTTTTCAACTGCTAGAACCCTTGTATTTACTGGATTTTTGAGCGAATAATGTCAAGTGTTTTTTCTTGACAGATATATAATTCTGCCTGTTAAAGGCTGGCGCGGATCACTTTTGGTCTGCAGCCAGCTGTTTCCAGTGCTTTTACGATCTGGTTCTTATGATCTGTGCCAAATGCCTCCAGCGTGATCTTCAGTTCAACAGCCGCATTACGGTTGGTGCTTACAAACTGATTATGCTCAAGCTTGATAACATTTCCCTGATTCTCTGCAATAATGCTTGCTACACGTACCAATTCACCTGGTTTATCCGGAATCAGCACAGATACAGTAAAGATACGATCTCTCTGGATCAGCCCATGCTGAACAACAGAAGACATAGTGATCACATCCATATTGCCACCGCTTAAAATAGAAACCACTTTCTTGTTCTTGAAATCAAGATGGCGAAGGGCTGCTACCGTAAGAAGTCCGGAGTTTTCTACAACCATCTTGTGATTTTCAACCATATCCAGGAAAGCAACGATCAGTTCATCATCCTCAATGGTGATGATCCCGTCCAGATTCTTCTGGATATAAGGGAAGATTTTGGAACCAGGCGTCTGAACAGCAGTACCATCTGCAATAGTATTTACATGAGGAAGGGTAACCACTTCCCCTTTCTCAAGAGATGCTTTCATGCAAGCTGCACCGGCCGGCTCTACACCAATCACTTTGATATGGGGATTCAGAAGCCTTGCAAGTGTGGAAACTCCTGTAGCAAGTCCGCCGCCTCCAATAGGCACAAGAATGTAATCTACCAGCGGAAGTTCCTGTACGATCTCCATAGCAATGGTTCCCTGACCTGTAGCTACTGCCGGATCATCAAAGGGATGGATAAAAGTATATCCTTCTTTTTCTGCCAGTTCCAGTGCAAATGCACAGGCTTCATCATATACATCCCCATGAAGGATCACCTTTGCCCCATAGCTTTTGGTACGCTCTACCTTGATCAGGGGTGTGGTGGTTGGCATGACGATGACTGCTTTTACCCCATATTTATGTGCTGCATAGGCAACACCCTGAGCATGGTTTCCTGCAGAAGCAGTGATCAGCCCTTTGCTTCTCTCTTCTTCCGTCAGTGTACTGATCTTATAATAAGCACCACGCACCTTATATGCTCCTGTACGCTGCATATTTTCAGGTTTAAAATAAACCTTATTTCCAGTCATTTCTGAAAAATAACTGCTTTTGATCAGCTTTGTCTCCTGTGTCACCTGTTTCACGATCTCTGATGCCTGTTCAAAACTGTCCAGTGTCAACATTGTGCTTCCTCCTCGTCTGCCGTCAGCAGAATTTTAATTTAGTATCATCGTTGGAGGCTTTTGCCCCCAACATCATTTTGTAGCAAATCGTAACTATGCCCATAAAGAACAGTTACATTAGTTTTTTAAGTAAATTTAGTTTTTACAGGTAAGTTTGGTTTTAATAAGTAGGCTTAGTTTTTATAAGTAGGCTTATTTTTTATAAGTAAGTTTGTTTTTTATCCAGAAAGTATATTTTGGCTTTACTTTGTAATACTTGTTTTTTCCTTTGATCTTAAGACTGTAAGCAGATTTTTTATTTACATGGATCCTTACAGAATCAGATGTTTTGCATTTGTAAAAGCTACAACTGTCGATCACCAGGCTTACTTTACCGGATTTCAGGTTTTCACTATAAATATTGTGTGCCTTATTATTCTTAAAAATACACTTCTTGATCACCGCACGGGTGTTACTATCATTTACAAGAAGCCCTGTTGCTGCATTGGCACGGAATTTACAATTTGTAAATGTTCCTTTAGAACCGCCAACAAGGATAACCCCATCATGTTTGTCTTTCAGTCCGTTTTTGTAAATATCGCAATTAGTCATTGTAACATTGCACACAAGTGCTGTACCAAGACCATGACGTCCATTATTGTAAAGCTTACAATTTGTAACAAATGCTGTACCATTCTTTACGGAAATACCACATTCACGGTTGCCATTCAGCTGAGAATCTGAAATATTGAAAACAGACTTCTCATATACGCCTACTCCATGTCCCAGCCCTTGCTTTGGATATCCGGAACCATTATTCAGGATCTTGCAGTCTTTGGCTGTAACCTGACATTGACCAGACAGTCCCATACCAATGCTGGTACTCTTGGAAATGGTTACATTTTCCAGGTATGCGGTCGTTGCACGTAATTTAATACCATTCAATCCTGATTCCACATTCATATTAAGAAGACGGATATCAGATCCGCTGTTGCCTGAAATAACAGTAGAACCCGCCCTTCCTCTCCAGGTACCGCCATCTATCACTGCACCGGAAGCCCCGGTCAGGTTGATCAGCTTGCTGCCTGTACCTGTTACAACCGTCTGCTCATCAGCAGCCAGCACCATCCTGGATGCAAGTTTTACCGTACCGTGAACTGTATAAGATCCTGCTGGAAAATATAGCAGTTTTTTACCACTGTTTTTTCTTGCTGCACGTAAAGCAGATGAAATAGCAGCATCACAGGCCTGTGCTCCTGTTGGGTCTGCCCCGTATTCGGTCACATTATAAACGGTATAATCTCCATAAGCTTCAGATACTGCCGCATGTGTTATCTGAGGATATCCAGCCAGAATCAGTACTGCAAGCAGCAGAAAACAGATATTTCTCCATGTTTTTTTCATATTCTACCTCCTTACACGATCACGTGTTTATTCATTATCTTCTCCGTTGCTCAGGGCTCTTTCATCAACATTGAACAATGCATTAACAAATTCGTTGGCATCAAATTTCTGCAGATCATCAATACTCTCACCTACACCGATATATTTGACCGGAATATCCAGTTCAGACTGGATTGCCACTGCAATACCACCTTTGGCTGTACCGTCAAGCTTGGTAAGGATGATCCCGTTTACATTGGCAACTTCAGCAAACTGTCTGGCCTGTACAAGAGCATTCTGTCCTGTGGTGCCATCCAATACAACCAGAGTCTCCAAATATGCTTCCGGATATTCTTTCTCAAGAATCCGGTAAATCTTCCGAAGCTCTTCCATCAGATTCTTCTTATTGTGAAGACGTCCTGCTGTGTCACAGATCAGCACGTCAGCATTTCTTGCTTTTGCTGCAGCCACTGCATCATATACTACTGAAGCAGGATCTGCTCCTGACTGGCCACCGATAATATCCACACCTGCACGATTGGCCCACTGGGTCAGCTGTTCTCCCGCTGCTGCACGGAAGGTATCTGCTGCTGCAAGGATCACTCTCTTCCCCTGATCCTTTAATTTACCTGCCAGCTTACCTACAGATGTAGTCTTGCCCACACCATTTACACCGATCACCAGGATCACTGACTTACGATTCTCAAATTCATAGTCTGTGCTGTCCACATACATCTGTTCTTTAATACTGTCGATGAGAAGTTCCTTGCACTCCATAGGATCCTTGATATGCTTCTCTTCTACCTGAGTTTTCAGATTTTCAAGAATAGCTGTAGTGGCATTGATCCCAATATCTCCCATGATCAGGATCTCCTCCAGCTCCTCGTAAAAATCATCATCAATACTGGAATATCCGCTGAAAAGGGAGTCAAACCCTTTCACAATGTTGTCACGGGTCTTGGTAAGACCACTTACAAGCCTTTTAAAAAAGCCTTTTTTCTCCTCTGCCATATCCCATTCCCTCCTTACTGCGTTAGCTGGTTCTCCACAAGGTCAACAGACACAAGAGTGGATACTCCTTTTTCCTGCATGGTGATACCGTACAGTCTGTCTGCTGCATTCATGGTTCCCCTTCTATGTGTTATTATAATAAACTGTGTGTTCTTCGTCAACTTCTGCAAATACCCGGCAAACCTTCCTACATTGGAATCATCCAGGGCTGCCTCGATCTCATCAAGAAGACAGAACGGTGAAGGCTTCAGATTCTGGATTGCAAATAAAAGGGCAATTGCAGTCAATGCCTTCTCACCACCGGACAGCTGCATCATATTCTGCAGCTTCTTGCCTGGTGGCTGGGAAATAATCTTAATGCCAGCTTCCAGGATATCCACATCTTCTTCCAATTCCAGAGTACCCTTGCCTCCCCCAAACAATTCCTTGAAGGCTTTGTCAAACTCTCTCTGGATATCTCTGAATTTTTCGGAAAACTGCTGACGCATGCCTTCATCCAATTCCCGGATAATATTTTCAAGCTGAGCCTCTGCTTTTTTCAGATCCTCATACTGGCCGGAAAGGAATGCATGACGTTCCTGAAGATTTTTATAATCCTCAATAGCATTTACGTTTACAGAACCAAGCTTTCTGATCTCATCCTTTAACTGTGTGATCTGCTTCTTCATTTCCTTCAGGTCTGTATATTCTTCCTTTCGATATTGAAGAGCATTGTTAGGTGTGATCTCATACTCCTCCCACATATAGGAAATCTGAGCCTCCCGGCTTTCCTCCAGCTTTTCCATCTGGCTTTTCAGGCGGAAGCATTCTTTATCTAGCAAGGAAATCTGGCCGGACAAATGATCCCTTTTTTCAAAAAAGGCTTTATGGCTGGTGTTTTTCAGATCCTTTTCTTTCTGCCAATTCTCCAGCTGCTGTCTGTCTGCCTCTTCCTGGCCGCCAAATCCGGACACTGCTTCTTTCAGCTCTTCCACAGATCTGCGCTTATTTTCCATCTCCTGATTTCCCTGCTTCAGGGTTTCCAAAATAGTCTGTTTTTCCTGCACAAGTCCTTGGATCTCAGAAATAAGACGGGAAAGATTCTCAGATGCAAAGCTTTCTTTCTGCTGGGTGGTAGATGCTTCCAGACGAAGATCTTCCAGCTTTCTTTGTACTGAACTTTCTTCATTTTTCCATTCTTCCAGTTCCTTCTGCCTTGTCTCGATATAGGTTTCCAGTTCTTTCTCATCTTGTCTGGAAGCCTTTAATTCTTCATCGATCTTGTCATGATCCTGCTTGATCTCACTGATCTGTCTGCGGATCTGCTCCTGATCCAGACGGATTCTTTCATATCCATCACGGATCTCCTGCTCTTTATCATTTAGCTGTACCAGATTCATTTTTGCAGTATTCTGTGCTACGTATTTGCTGCGCAGCTGTTCCTGCAGCTGTGAAATCTGCTCACGGAGCTGATTGCGGTTATGCCTGTTCTCTTCCATAGAAGCAGCCAGACGGCTTACCTCTTCCTTTTGGGCAGCCACCTTTCCTTCCAGTTCCTCGATCTCCCTGCGCCTTCCCAGAAGATTGCTGTTATTCTTAAACGCACCACCTGTCATGGACCCGCCCGGACTTAAGGATTCTCCCTCAATAGTTACCATACGCAGGCTGTGGTGATACTTTTTTGCAATGGCAATTGCATGGTCAATCTGATCCACTACCAGGACTCTGCCAAGAAGGTACCTGGTAAGCCCTGTATATTCTTTCTCTGTGGTAACCAGATCAGAAGCCAGGCCTATCACACCCGCCTCCTTTAATGCATCTTTCTGACTGAACTCCCCTCTTGTATTAATGCTGTTCAAAGGGAGAAATGTGGCACGACCGAAACGGTTCTTCTTCAGGTATTCGATCATCCTTTTTGCAGTCTGCTCATTGTCAGTAACAATATTCTGGATACTTCCTCCAAGGGCTGTCTCAATGGCGATCTCATACTCTTTGTTAACCTGGATCAGATCTGCTACCACACCACGGATGCCGGATACCCGGTCTTTCTGCTCCATGACCCTGCGGATACTGTTGCCATATCCGTCATAGCGTTCTGTAATATTTCGCAAGGATTCCAGCCTGGATGCTTCCCTGTGGTAGGCGGTCTGACTGATTTCCAGCTGTGTGGTCTGTTTTTTCAGATCTTCACTAAGGCTATGTACCTGCTGGTCCATCTGTCTGGACTTCTGATCGATCTGATGGATCTCTTCTGTGATCTGGTCATACTCTGACTGGGCTTTTGCCCGAATGGTCTTCTGCTGGGCTTCCTCACTTTTCAGGTGAAGAATGTGTTGATTTACTTCTGCCTTACGAATCCCCACCTGCTCCATCAAAGTATCAAATCTCTGAGCCTTTCCTTTTGTGGTAGCTCTGGAATTCAAGATCTCTATGATCTCGTTCTTGCCGTCTTCTACTGCACTTTCACACTGGGAGATCTGTTCCTGCACCGTATGCAGTCTGTCTTCCTGGTCTGTCAGCCGTTTCTGAGCTTCTTTTACAATGGTATGAAGAGATCCCTTCTCTTCTTCTACTTCAGATCTGGCCTGCTGTCTCTGCTTCAGATCCTCTTCCACAATTTCCAGACGGTTCTTAAAATGTGTATCACTTTGCAAGCCTGCCTGGATCTGCTCGTTTAAAACATTGATCTGGCCTTCCAACTGCTGCTTTTGCAACGCATTTTGCTGGGTCTTTTCCCTCAGCTCATCCATCTGCCGGTTCAGTTCTTCCAGTTCCTGCTCCAGACGGTCATACTCTACCTTTGTCTGCTGGTATTCTCTGTTGGTATCTTCAAGCTGTGCAGATGCTGTTTCATTCTTCTCTCTTAACACCAACAGATCCTTTTCTGTCTGCCGGCTTTCCAAAAGAAACATATTTACATCCAGTTCCCTTAAGCTGTCCCTTTTCGCTAAATAGATCCTTGCCGTTTCAGACTGACGTTCCAAAGGTCCAAGCTGCTTGGTAAGCTCGCTTAAGATATCGGTTACACGAACCAGATTCTGTTGTTCATCCTCCAGCTTTTTGATGGTGGTATTTTTCCTGCGTTTATACTTGACGATTCCTGCTGCCTCGTCAAACAGTTCTCTTCGATCCTCTGGCTTTCCGCTTAAGATCTTGTCGATCTGTCCCTGTCCGATAATGGAATAGCCTTCCTTTCCGATACCGGTATCATAAAACATCTCATTAATGTCTTTCAACCTGCATGCACTACCGTTGATCAGATATTCACTTTCACCGGAGCGGTACAAACGCCTTGTAACTGTTACCTCATTAAACTCCACTGGCAGCTTATGGTCACTGTTATCCAGCGTAATGGCAACGGAGGCAAAGCTTAATGGCTTTCTTGTCTCTGTTCCTGAGAAAATAACATCCTGCATATTGCCGCCTCGAAGCTGCTTGGCACTCTGTTCTCCAAGAACCCAGCGTACTGCATCACCAACATTGCTTTTTCCGCTGCCGTTAGGCCCTACAATACCAGTAATGCCATTGTGAAATTCAAAATTGATCTTCTGTGCAAATGATTTAAATCCCTGCACTTCAATATTTTTTAAGTACATATTTTACCTATGGCCCTTTATTTTCTCAGTTTTCGGATTGCCTCATAAGCAGCTGCCTGCTCTGCAGCTTTCTTGGTGTGCCCGGTGCCCTGTCCCATTACCTGGTCATTCACCAGCACTTCCACTGTAAAGCTTTTGTTGTGATCCGGTCCTGATTCTCCCACAAGGCGGTATTCTACTCCATGACTCAGATTCTCCTGGACAATTTCCTGCAGGATGGTCTTGCTATCATAAAAGAGCTGCTTATGCTCCAGGTCATTCAGTATAAAATCCAATACAAACTCCTTTGCATTAGCAAAACCACCGTCCAGATAAATAGCCCCAAGAAGAGCCTCTGTTGCATCTGAGACAATAGAATCCCTGTTCCGTCCTCCTGTAAGTTCCTCTCCTCTGCCAAGGAGCAGATACTTAGGCAACTCAAAATCCCTTGCACAAAATGCAAGGCTTGGCTCACATACCAGGCTTGCACGTTTCTTTGTTAATTCTCCTTCCGGAAGCTTTGGATATTTTTCAAAAAGAAAATGACTGCTGATCAGTTCCAGCACTGCATCTCCTAAGAATTCCAGCCGTTCATTACAGCCTCCTTTTCCAAGCTTTTTTTCATTTGCATAAGAGCTATGGGTCAAGGCTTTCACAAGAAGGGTTTTATCTTTAAAGCTGTACCCGATCCTGCTCTCCAATTCCGTTAAATTCGTCTCCATATTATCTCCTTATTATAACAAATCATCCTATTGCAAACATTACTGAGTAATTTCCTGCTACACACAAGAAAGGGCTGCCGTTCCAGGCTGTCCCCAAAACCGGCAATCCCTTCTCAAGAATGCCTCGGCATTCTTGCTGCGAGGTGCGCGTCATGCAATTGCATGACATACTTCTCCTGCGCACCTCTGCAATCCTGCCGGAGGCTATAACAGCTGGGGGATTGACTCCCACCACTGATACCAGCTTGTTGCTCACCACCTATAGAGGTGGGAGTCATCTCCCAGCTGTTATCCTTACTCTTTAGATGTGTCAGCCATCTCCAGAATATGTTCCCCGATCTTTTCATTGATCCGCTGCTGTTTAAACTGAACACACTGGAAAATCCCGTTTTTGATCTCTATGGATCTGGCACTTCCATGACATTTTACCACAAGCCCTTTAAGGCCAAGAAGCGGTGCTCCGCCATGCTCTGTCACATCAAAGGATTTCAGGGTCTTCTTAAGTGCAGGCTTGATCAGAAGTGCCCCCAGCTTGCTGCGGAAACTGGACATCAGGCCGCCTTTGATCTTCTTCATCAGTGTGCCTGCAAGCCCTTCATAAAGCTTCAGGATCACATTGCCTACAAAGGCTTCGCATACCACTACATCTGCATATCCGGAAGGAATATCCCTTGCTTCAATGCTTCCGATAAAATTAATACCAGGGCATGCCTTCAAAAGGGGAAATGTCTCTTTTACAAGTGCATTTCCCTTTTCTTCCTCTGCACCAATATTCACGATGGCTACTTTGGGATTCTTGATCCCCACTACATTCTCCATGTAAATAGATCCCATTTTGGCAAACTGTACCAGATGGGAAGATCTGGCATCAACTGTAGCACCGCAGTCGATCAGAAGGGAAACTCCCTTCTCTGTAGGAATCAGAGGTGCCAAAGGCGGCCGCTCTACTCCTTTAAGTCTGCCTACAAGAACCTGACCTCCAACAAGAATGGCACCTGTACTTCCACAAGATACAAATGCATCTGCCTCCTGGCGCTTTACCATCTTAAGTCCTACTACAAGTGAAGAATCCTTTTTCTTCTGGATGGCCATAACCGGCGGTTCAGCTGTCTGGATCACCTCTGTGGCTGGTACCACCTGGATCCTGTCCTTAGGATAATCAGGATATTTCGCAAGCTGGGCATGCACTTCATCCTCAGGACCTGTCAGGATCACCTGGATATCTTTTCTTTCCGTAACCGCTTCTACGGCTGCCTTTACAGGCTCCTGAGGTGCATAATCGCCTCCCATTGCATCTACAACTACTTTTACCAATTCTGACATTTATAATTACCTCCTGAAAAAAGCGAAACTGCTTTCTGGATTTAGTATTCCCTGTGGCCAACTGTCCTAACATACGCTTACAGTTACTCCGTATCTTACTATACTAAAAACAAGGCGCAAAAGTCAATAGCATTCCTCTATATGCTCCGGTGGCATCCTGTTATCCGCCAATCTCACACATAGCCCTTAGTTCTTCCTTTTCTTTCCTTTCGTCCTTTTGCTCTTCCAGGAAATGATGGCACATAGGTTTTTCTTTTACTGCCTTAAGGATCATCTGTTTCAGCGTTTCTTCTGATGCCCCTTTTTGCAGGTAAGGCATAAGATCACAGCCTGCCTGATACTGAAGACAGGTTTTCAGATATCCGTCACTGGTCAGCCGGATCCGGTTGCACTGACTGCAAAATTTATGGCTTACTGCACTGATGAAGCCAATTTTTCCTTTAAATCCCTGTGCCTGATAATAATGGGCAGGACCATTTCCCAGACTGCCTTCATAAGGAATCAGCTGAGTATGAAGCTTCTTTTCCAGAAGCATCAGAATCTGATCCTCTGTGCAGCAGGTAAAATCCTTCCCATATCCGATAGGCATCATTTCAATAAAACGTACATGCAGGTCCTGATCTTTGGCAAGTAAAGCCAGATCTGCCAGATCCTGATGATTTTTTCCATAAACAGGCACACAGTTCAGCTTTGTTACAAGCTCCGGATAAGATAAGGCTGCTTTTAGACTGTCCATAACAGGAAGGAGCCTGTCCCTGCCGCTGATCTGTTGATAATGTACGGAATTCAGGGAATCAATACTGATATTGACTCCTGTAATCCCTGCCTTTACCAACTGGGGAAGATACTTTTTCAATAAAATCCCGTTCGTTGTAAGAGTAACGCTGCGTATCCCAGGAATCTGCCTTATTTCTTTAATAAGTGCGGGGACCTGAGGCCGCAAAAGAGGTTCACCGCCTGTGATCTTGACTCTGGAAACTCCAAGCTGCGCAAAACACCTGCACAGCATAAGGATCTGATCATCGTTGAGCATCTGTTTGGGCACTTTTTGTATACAGCCTTCTGGCATACAATAAATACACCGAAGATTGCACTGATCTGTTACAGAAATCCTGATATAGTCAATGGTTCTGCCATAACTGTCCTGCATACGGCTTCCTCCTTTCTTTTTTTCCTTGAAACACCTGATGATTTTTAGTATAATTTTTCCGGGAGCAGAAAGGTGCTGGTGTGTCTCCTGGTCTTCAAAACCAGTGTGGGGCATGGATTGTCCCGGGTGGGTTCGATTCCCACATGTTCCCGCCAGTAAATCATATCTATTTTACAGCTTTTCAGTTATCCAATGCTGCGTGCCAGGATTCTTTTCTTTCCATTCCAGCTGGTAAAATGCTCTTTGTCGTAGCTTTCCAAAAGAGTAATGGCACACTTTCTTGAAATACCAAGTATGTCCCTGAACATTCCTGTAGGGATCTCACCATGTTGCCTAAAAAGAAAAGCAGCACATTCTTTTCCTTTCTTATAATAGGCTTTTGCCATATAATTTCCCTCTCCAAACCTGCATAAATCTCCCTGCTGTATCATTTTGAAAAAAGCCCGGGAAAATCCCGGTTCTTTCCCAAGCTGTTTTTTGACCTCACAGGTTTTAGGTGGAAAGAAACCCGCCTGCTGATACAAAGTGCAGATCTTTTTCATGGTTTCACCGGATTCCTCTGGCTTTTGGCATACCTTTTCCCGTCTAACCTTATCGCAAAGCTGTATTACTACACCGCCTCCAATGGTTTCTGAAGGAGAATATTTCCGAAGGATCAGATGATCTCCAGGCTTTATATAAAGTTCTTTTTCCAAACGAAGCTGTGCCTGGCATTCTTCTCCTGGAAAAATCTGTTCCTTACCTTCCAGAAGTATCCTGCCCTGAAATGTACCACAGCCCCAGCATACCTGTATACGACTGTTATTTTTTACAGGTTCTTTTAAGCTTTTTACGATCTGAAACTGTATATTTATTCTCCCTGCAGGCTTTTGACTGCCAGGCTGTGCCAGTACCATGCCTCTGGAAATCTGCTTTTTTTCTATTCCCGGCAGATTCACTGCCACCCTGGTGCCAGCCTGTACCCATTCAGCCTGTTTTCCAAAGATCTCCAGCCTGCGGATCTTAACTTCTTTCCCTTTTGGATACAGGATTCCTTTTGCACCTGCACAGATCCTTCCCTGAACCAGGGTACCTGTAATTACAGTTCCAAACCCTGGCACTGTAAAAGCACGGTCAATAGGCAGAAAATAAGGCAGAGAAAGGTCTTTTGGCGGCAGCATTTTGGCAAGCTGTGACAGCTCCTTTCGTATGGTCTTGATCCCTTCACCAGTAAGTATGCTGGTTTCTATGACAGGTGCCTGTTCAAGGAAAGTCCCTTTTACAAGGGTTTCTATATCCTGTCTCACCTTCTGCTTTTGCGTTGCATCAGCCAGATCACATCTGGTAAGGGCGATCAATCCTTTTTTGATCCCCAGAAGTGACAGGATCTGCAAATGCTCTACTGTCTGAGGCATGATCCCCTCATCAGCTGCCACCACAAATAAGATGATCTCCATTCCCCACACACCAGCCAGCATATTTTTGATAAAGTGCTCATGCCCCGGTACATCGATGATCCCGCCACGGATCTCTTGTCCCAGATCAACAGGGGCAAATCCAAGATCAACCGTCAGGCCTCTTTGCTTTTCTTCCAGAAGCCGGTCTGTATCCACCCCTGTCAACGCTTTTACCAAACAGGTTTTCCCATGATCCACATGTCCTGCTGTCCCAATGGTAACGTACTGCATCCACTCACCTCCTTGTGAGGAAGGACGTTTCTTTAGCTTTCTTAAATATCAAGAACTTTTTTGATTATTTGTGTCAATTCCTTCATTTCTCCCGGAAATATGGTCCGCATATCCAGAACCACCTGGTCTTTCTCAATTTTCCCGATTACCGGAGGCTCACTGTGGCGCAGCCTTTCTTCTATCTCCATCACAGAATACCTGGATGAACGGATAGACAGGCCTTTTCCTGGCAGATCCTTTCCCGGCATACTGCCTCCACCTGTTGTTCCTAGAGTGTCGATTATCTGAAGCTGCACATGATCTCCTGCTTCATATTCCAGGCTTTTTAATAAAGCATCTGCCATCTGTTCCATCTGTTCCAGGCTCCGGCTGGTCATTTCCAATACCGGGATCTTTTGTTTTTCAGATTCCTTGTACAGCCTTACTGTTTCATCCAGCACAGCTGCCGTGAATTTATCGATCCTGAGCGCACGCATCAGAGGATGCTTTTTTATCCTGTGGATCAGTTCTCTTTTTCCTGCAAGTATCCCTGCCTGCGGCCCGCCCAGCAGCTTGTCTCCACTGAAGGACACCAGGTCTGCCCCCTGAGCCAGAACTGACCTGACTGTCTCTTTTGGGTCCGTTCCGGGAATATAGCCCAGATCTCCGCTGCCCAGATCCACCAGCAGATACAGCTGACGCTTATGTGCTTCCTCTGCCAGTTCTTTTACAGAAGGTGTACAAGTAAAACCTGTGATCTGGTAATTACTGGTATGCACCTTCAGGAATGCAGCCGTGTTCTCTGTAACTGCGCCGGTATAATCTTCAAGGTAAGTTCGGTTTGTAGTGCCTACCTCAACAAGGATTCCTCCGCTTTGCTCCATAACCTCAGGGATCCTGAATTTCCCTCCGATTTCCACCAGTTCCCCTCTTGAAACACAAACCTGACGTTCAAAAGCCAATACAGTAAGCATAAGAAACACTGCAGCTGCATTATTATTGACCACTGCTACTGCCTCAGCGCCTGTAAGACTCTCCAGATCCTGTTGAAAGGAAGCCAGCCTGCTTCCCCTTTTTCCTGTTTCCAGATCCAGTTCCAGATTGGTATACCCGGTCATCAGCCGTGCCACATGCTCTGCTGTCTCCTCTCCAAAAGGTGCACGTCCCAGATTGGTGTGCAGGATCACCCCTGTGCCATTGATCACATGGGTCAGATGCCTGCGCTTCTGCTTCTTTAGTATGGCACGGATCTCTTTAAAAATATCTCCCGGGTCTTTTCCAGGATCCTGCCGTATCTGGTCTGCAGCAATCCTTGCAGCCTGCAGGGTTTCCTGATATCCGTAAGCCCGGGCAAGCTGCCTGCCTGTTTCCTGAGCCATCAGCTGATCCATTTTAGGGATCTGCCGCATCCTTTTTGGATCATCCATTTTCTTTTTCCTCTTCAATCCGCTGGGCCAGATCATTTAAGTAAACCCATCTGTCCATTTTTTCCTCCAGAAGCGCTTCTGCATCTCCTTTTTCTTTCATCAGCTCCTGAAGTTTTAAGGAATTGGTGGCATTTTTAAGAATCTCCTGATCCAGATTTTCAATCTTCTCTTCCAGGCTGCTGATCACATCATCAATCGTCTCAAATTCCTTTTGTTCTTTAAAAGAAAATTTCAGCTTCTCCGGCCGGTTCTTTTTCCATTCCTTTGCAGCCTTCTTTTTATCTTCTGCAGATTTCTCCAAAGATGCCAAAGAAGCATGCACTGCTTTTTCCTGCTTTGCCTTTACATAGTCTGTATATCCGCCTTCGTATTGTACCAGATGGCCATCCCCCTCAAATGCAAAAATCCGATCCACTACATTGTCCAGAAAATATCGGTCATGGGACACTGTGATCACAATCCCGTTAAAAGAAGACAGATAATCCTCTAATATAGTTAATGTAGGGATGTCCAGGTCATTTCCCGGCTCATCCAAAAGCAGCACATTTGGTGCTTCCATAAGGACTTTCAGCAGATATAAACGCCTTTTCTCACCACCGGACAGTTTCTGGATGGGAGTATACTGCATGGCGGAGTCAAAAAGGAAGCGTTCCAGCATCATAGAGGCTGTGATCTTTCCATCCCTGGTAGGAATATACTCTGCCACATCACGGATATAATCGATCACACGCTGGTTGTTGTCCATATCCGGTACTTCCTGGGCAAAATATCCGATCCGGATCGTTTCACCTACCTCTACTTCTCCCTGGTCCGGCTGTACCACACCTGCGATCATACGGATCAATGTGGATTTTCCGCAGCCGTTTGGACCAATGATCCCCAGTCTCTGCCCTCTCAGTACAATATAATCAAAATCATTTACCAGCATCTTATCCTGATATTTCTTTGTAAGATGATGAAGAAGTATGGTTTTTTTCCCCATTCGTGTTTCTACGGAATCCATTTCTACCGTCTGCTCTGCCAAAGGTGTGGTTCCGTTTTTCAGGGCTTCCAAACGTTCCAGACGTGCTCTTTGTTTGGTGCTCCTGGCTCTGCATCCCCGCTTTGCCCATTCCAGTTCCATTCTAAGCACACTGCGGCGTTTCCGGTCGCTGGCAAGCTCCATTTCCTCTCTTTGGGCTTTCAGTTCCAGGAATCTGGAATAGTTTGCCTCATAAGAATACAAGCTCCCGTGACTGATCTCCAGGATCCTGTTGGACACCCGATCAAGGAAATAACGGTCATGAGTGACCATGATCAGCACCCCTTTAAAACGGATCAGATAATCCTCCAGCCATGAAACCATTTCTCCGTCCAGATGGTTGGTAGGCTCGTCCAGAATCAGGATATCCGAAGGATTCACCAGTATCCTGGCAAGTGCAGCCCGCTTTTTCTGGCCTCCGGACAGATGGGAAATCTTAGCCTGATGATCTGTAAGCCCTAGCTTATTCAGCACATTTCCGGCCTCACTTTCCGTGCCCCACTCTTTATGCCATCTTCCATCTGCCACATAATCAAGAACGGTACTGTCTGCAGGAAACTGAGGATTCTGCGGAAGGTATGCCATGCGGACACCATTTTGCATGATCACCTGGCCTTCATCGCCTTCTTCCAGCCCTGCCAGGATCCTTAGAAGAGTGCTTTTCCCTGTACCGTTGATACCGATGATCCCAATCTTCTCACCTTCCTGTATACCGCAGGATATATCGTCAAAAATCACCTTTTCGCCATAAACCTTGCTGATATGTTCTATATTTAATATATTCATCCTAAAAACTCCTTGTTATCATAGCCTGGGGCTTTTGACCCATATTCCATCCTATCACAAACCGCTTATTATTTCCACTTCTTTAATAACTAGCCATCTCCTTAAACAAGAATGCCTCGGCATTCTTGCTGCGAGGTGCGCGTCATGCAATTGCATAACATACTTCTCCTGCGCACCTCTGCAATCCTGCCGGAGGCTATATCAGCTGGGGATTGACTCCCAGCTGATATAGAAAAACATTGAAATCCCCCTGCCCTTGCATATATACTGGAAATACAGGAGGTATTAAATCATGAACATACTTACAACCCGCTGGACGAACCAGGCCGCACTTGGCAAAACACTGCAGGAATACCCAAGGCCTATGATGGTACGAAACGAATGGGTCTGCCTGAACGGCATCTGGGATTATATCATAACAGACACACGAATCACACCTGCTGACTTTGAAGACCCGGATTCCTTTCCATTTCAGGGCCAGATCCGAGTTCCCTTTTCACCGGAGGCACCTCTTTCCGGCGTGATGCGCCAGCTAAAGCCTGATGAAACCCTGTGGTATTCCCTGACAGTTCTTCTTCCCTGGGATACCATAAATGAAACCACAGACTGTCTGCTTTTGCATTTTGGCGCAGTGGATCAGATTTGTACGGTCTACGTAAACGGTCATCATGCCGGATATCATAAAGGCGGATATCTGCCCTTCACCCTGGATATCACAAAGGCCGCTGCACGTTCCCAAAAGCTCCATCTTCTTGTATCAGTGCGGGATTTCAGTGACACATCCTATCACAGCCGCGGAAAACAAAAACTGACTCCAGGCGGCATGTTCTACACTGCCCAAAGCGGGATCTGGCAGACTGTATGGCTGGAAAAAGTTGCTGCAGACCACATTAAAAGCCTGAAACTGACTCCCAATCTGGATCATCAAAGCCTTTCCCTTAAAGTACAGGTCAGCAGTTCTGACTGCAGGCAGGAAGCCTTGTGCCAGATTTATGCTCCCTGTCTTCTTACAGAGCAGGGGGTCACTGAAAAAGCATGTCAGGAGCTTCTCTTTGAAGGCTCTATTATTCCTGGCAAAACAGCCTGCATCCCTGTAAAGGATCCGATCCCCTGGACTTCTGATTCTCCCCTTCTTTATCCGGTACGGATCAGCTTTGGTCAGGATCAGATCTACACTTATTTTGCCATGCGCAAGCTGGATATTCAGCTAGATAAAAAAGGCATTCCCCGTTTCTGTCTGAATGATCATCCCGTTTTCCAGACTGGAGTGCTGGACCAGGGATACTGGCCGGACGGGCTTTACACAGCTCCCTCTGACCAGGCCTTGATCTACGATATCCAGACTATGAAGGAGCTGGGCTTTAACATGCTCCGCAAGCACGGAAAAATCGAAGCCGATCGCTGGTATTTCCATTGTGACCGTATGGGCATGCTGGTATGGCAGGATATGGTAAATGGCGGCAGCACTTATCAATCCTGGTTTGTTACATACCTGGCAACTCTTATGAATTATCTTCGCATTCCTGTAAAAGATCACTGCCGTTTTCTTTTTTCCAGAAAAAGCTATGAAGGCAGACAGGAGTTTATCCAGGAAACCAGACAGACCATCCAGGCACTTTACAACCATCCTTCCATTGTATGCTGGGTTCCCTTTAATGAAGGCTGGGGACAATTTTCCACGAAGAAAATCAGTGATATGATCCGGAAGCTGGATTCTTCCAGACTGGTAGATCCTGCCAGCGGCTGGTTTGACCAGAACTGTGGAGATATAAAAAGCATCCATTACTATTTCTTTGGCCTGCCTCTTCCCAGAAAAGAAAACCGGGTAATGGCTCTGTCTGAGTTCGGCGGCTATTCCTTCAGGATTTCCGGACACAGTGCCTATAATAAAATCTATGGCTATAAAAAATTCAACAGTCAAAAGGCCCTTACCAGTGGGATAAAAGCACTTTTCCTTAACACTCTTCTTCCTGCTGTTCCCAAAGGCATTTCCGCATCTGTCTACACCCAATTATCAGATGTGGAAGAAGAAGTAAATGGTATCCTTACCTATGACCGTGAAATGATAAAACCTGTTCCCCATACCATACAGAGCCTGAACCACCGGTTAAAAAGCCAAATCCAGGATCAGGCATTCTGACCAGCTTCAGGATAACTTTTGGGAAATCTTTTTAAATAATAGATAACAAACAATGTAGCAGTAATACTCCAGGAAATAGGATAGCTGAGCATAATGGTGTCGATTCCAGGATATCTGGGCACCATAGTAAACAACCAAAGGAGTCTGAGCGTACATACACCTCCACAGGTAAGTACCATAGGGATCAGCACCTTTCCAGCACCCCTAAGTGCACCGGACAGGATGCTGATCACTACAAATATGGAATAGGCAGGAAGCATACGGAAGATCATATGTACTCCGATCTGAAGCACCTTCTGATCAGAAGTAAACAGTCCGAAAAGTTCTTTTCCAAAAAGAATGATCGTACCGCTGATGGCTACTGAGGAGAACAAGGCCATGATCATGCAGATACGCACACTCTTTTTCATTCTTGTAAATTTTCCGGCCCCGTAATTTTGTCCCACAAATGTTGTTATGGATATGCCGAAAGCATTCAGCACCATCCAGAAAAAGGCGTCGATCTTGCTTAAGGTTCCCCAGGCAGCCACAGTATCTGTACCCAGCTTATTAACATATACCTGGATGATCAAATTTGACACATTATACATGGTAGATTCAAGAGCTGCCGGTATTCCGATCCTGAGAATTGCTTTCAGATAACGGCTGTGAAAGCGAATCCTGGATGGAATCAACCGGTAGCTTTCTTTCGTTTTCAGCAGCATTACTATCACAATAACCGCACTGATCGCCTGAGAGATCACTGTTGCAGCAGCCACACCAAGAACGCCCAGACCAAATCCGATCACAAGAAGAAGATCCAGGATAATATTTACAGTGCATGTAATGATCAGTACATACAAAGGACGTTTGGAATCTCCTACTGCACGGAGAATCCCTGCTCCCATATTATATAGAAGGTTAAAAAGCATGCCTATAAAATAAATATGCAGATATAATACAGAATCTTCCAGCACATCTGCCGGTGTATCCATGATCTGCAGCATCCATCTGGAGCCGGCATAGCCAATCACTCCCAGCACAATGCTTCCAATGATAGAAAATGCGAATGCGGTGTGAAGAGTTTTCTCCAGGCTGTCATCATCCTTAGCCCCGTAAAACTGTGCAAGGATCACAGACGCACCAGAAGACAGGCCTACAAACAGACCGACTGCCAGGTTCACGATCACAGTGGTGGAACCGCCTACTGCAGCCAGTGCCTGTTTTCCTACAAAGCGGCCCACCACAATGGTATCTGCCGTATTATAGATCTGCTGAAAAAATGTACCGAAAACAATTGGAAAGAAAAATAAAAGCAGCTGTTTCCAGATCACTCCTTCTGTGATCTGATTCACTGCGGTTTTTGCCTCTTTTTTCATATTTACCCCCTTTTACCCCAAAACAAGGGGCTGCAACATTAACACCAGCCACGAATATTTCTTATCCATGTCCGCTGTTAATGCCACAGCCCCTTGAATCATTTCTGCAGTGTTGAATTAGTCTTCAACCTTAATGATCTCTTTTTTGTTATAGCTTCCACAAGCCTTGCAAACTCTGTGTGGCATCATCAGAGCACCACATTTGCTGCATTTTACAAGATTCGGAGCGCTCATTTTCCAGTTTGCTCTTCTCTTATCACGTCTTGCTTTGGAAGATTTATTCTTTGGGCAGATGGACATTGGTTACACCTCCTTAAATTTACTGAATATATCACTGATAGCTGCCATGCGGGGATCCTTAGGCTCATCCACACATCCGCAGGGACCGTCATTAAGGTTTTTCCCACATTGGCTGCAGATACCTTTGCAATCCTCTCTGCATAAAACCTTTAAGGGCCAGCCCATCAGTACCTCAAGATAGACCAATTGGTCCACATCCAGGTCCATACCTGTGAGATAGCTGCTCTCATCCAGATCATTTATCCGTTCTTCTTCCGTAAGCTTCATATCCAGCTTTCTCTGGATCTGAAAAGGAATATCTACTGAAACTTCCTCCAGACATCTGTCACATGGAATCGACACTGTGATCTGTCCATGTCCTGTCAGTTCCAGAATCCGGTCTCCGGTATTAGTAATACAAAGCTCTACCGGTTTCTTCGCCAGAACAGGATATGTACCTGCCTGAAAAGAAATCCGATCCATCTCAAAAGGAACGGACTGCTGTATGCACTTACCTTCACTGGATGAAATATCCGATAAATGAATCCGCATAATTATCTCCTATCCACACTCAATCAATTATACCGTTGGCTTTGTATTTTGTCAACGTATAAATTGCAGCTTTTTATGAAAAAAATGTTGCATTTTATGAAATTTGCTGTAACAGTCATAAAAATGGGGATCTGCCCAAGGCACATCCCCATTTATTCTTAAGAATGCTGCACGGAATTATTTAACAAGAGCAACTGTATCACGGCAGATTGCCAGTTCTTCGTTAGTAGGAATAACTGCAACCTTTACAGCGGAATCAGCAGCAGAAATCACTACTTCTTCTCCCATTGCCTCGTTTGCTTCTGCATCCAGCTTAACGCCAAGGAATCCAAGATATGAGCATACCTTTTCACGGATCATGCCTACATTCTCACCAATACCTGCAGTAAATACGATAGCATCTACACCATTCATAGCTGCCACATAGCCGCCTACAAACTTGGCAATGCCATAGCAAAGAACCTCAATAGCATTCTTGGCATCTTCGTTGCCTTCTGCAGCTGCAGCTCTCAGGTCACGCATATCACTGGATACACCGGACATACCCTGAAGACCTGATTTCTTATTCAGAACATTCATAACGCCTGCAAGATCCAGGTTCTCTTTCTTTGCAATGTACTCAACGATAGCCGGATCAATGTTACCGGAACGTGTACCCATTACAACACCTTCAAGAGGGGTAAGACCCATAGTTGTATCCACACATTTGCCATTCTGTACAGCGCTGATGGAAGAACCATTGCCCAGGTGGCAGACGATCACTTTGGAATTGTCCTTATCAAGGCCAAGGAACTCAACCGCACGTTTGGATACAAAGCTGTGGGATGTACCGTGGAAGCCATATCTTCTTACTTTATATTTCTTATAATATTCAATAGGAAGTCCGTACAGATATGCTTTTGCAGGCATTGTCTGATGGAAAGCAGTATCAAATACACCTACCTGCGGAACTCCAGGCATAAGCTCTGCACATACGCGGATACCGATCAGGTTTGCAGGATTGTGAAGAGGTGCCAGATCATTGCACTCCTCAACAGCTGCGATCATTTCATCTGTGATGATTGCAGAAGAAGCAAATTTCTCACCGCCATGGACAATACGATGTCCGATAGCACCAACCTCTTTCAGACTGGAGATAGCACCAGTCTTGTCATTTGTCAGCGCATCCAGTACCATCTGGATAGCCTCTTTGTGAGTAGGCATGGAAGCCTCTGTGATCTCTTTGTCATTGCCAGCTTTCTGGTAAACAAGTCTTCCGTCGATACCGATCCTCTCGCAAAGACCTTTTGCAAGAACTGCCTCTGTCTCAGAATCGATCAGCTGATACTTCAGGGAAGAACTTCCGCAGTTAATTACCAATACATTCATTTTTCTACTCTCCTTAAAAAATATGGTAACAGTTTTCTATCTTCACAGTTACAAAATATGTACTTAATATGATGGGCTATAGAATCTGATGGATCAGTTCTGAGCCTGGCACTGAACAGATGTGATAGCTACTACACCTACGATATCATCTGCAGAGCATCCTCTGGAAAGGTCATTTACAGGCTTAGCAATACCCTGTGTGATAGGTCCGTATGCTTCAGCCTTTGCAAGACGCTGAGCCAGTTTGTAACCGATATTTCCTGCATCAAGATCCGGGAATATCAATACATTTGCTTTACCGGCAACCGGGCTGCCAGGAGCTTTGGAAGCACCTACGCTTGGAACGATAGCTGCATCAAGCTGGAACTCTCCGTCAAGTGCAAGCTCTGGATACTGCTCTTTTGCAATCTTTGTAGCTTCAACAACCTTGTCAACATCTGCATGCTTTGCACTGCCCTTTGTGGAATGGGAAAGCATTGCAACAATAGGCTCTTCCTGAACGAGAAGCTTAAAGGACTCAGCTGAAGATCCAGCGATAGCAGCCAGTTCTTCCGGGTTCGGGTTCTGGTTCAGTCCGGAATCTCCGAATACAAATGCACCCTTTGCACCATATTCGCAATCCGGAACAATGATCAGGAAGAATGCGGATACAAGCTTTGTGCCTGGTTTTGTCTTAAGGATCTGCAGACATGGTCTGAGTGTGTCAGCTGTAGAATGGCATGCACCGGATACCATACCATCTGCATCGCCCATCTTTACCATCATAACACCATAGTACAGATACTGGTTCAGAAGTATCTCCTTTGCCTGCTCAGGAGTCATCCCCTTCTTCTGTCTTAACTCTACTAATTTGTCAATATATCCCTGTGTCTTCTCAGAAGTCTCAGGATCAACGATCTGTGCACCGGAGATATCAAAGCCGCCTTCTGCTGCGCTCTTTTTAACCTTCTCCTCATTACCGATAAGAATCAGCTTTGCAATCCCCTCTTTCAGGACCTTGTCAGCAGCTTCCAGAGTTCTCATATCCTCTGTCTCAGGAAGTACGATTGTCTTTACGTTTGCTTTTGCTCTGTTTTTGATTACATCAATAAATCCCATAATAATTCATTAGCTCCTTTCATAAGTGTTGGCCCGACAGAAATTTATCTCAGTCGAGAAGACTCCCACCTCTTTCAGGTGGTGAGTAACAGCAAGTTCGTCTCTGTGGGAGTCCAATCTCCGACTGAGATAAACGCTCCGCGAGGATGCGCAGTGATTCTGTAAAGAATATGTCAGCTTACGCTGACCAGAATCACGCGCCAAGTCTCGCGACTGCTCGACTTGAATTTCTCAGGCCATACCTGTAATATATTATAAACCTCCCGGCCTTGTATTTCAAGCATTTCGATGGTAGAATGTGCCATATAATCGTATTTTATGAGGTACAATTTCATGAAAACTGTAGGTATCATTGCCGAATACAATCCCTTTCACACAGGCCATAAATATCAGCTTGATCAAATCCGCCAGAAGCTTCATGCGGATTATATTGTGATCGCCATGAGCGGAGATTTTGTGCAGCGGGGCACTCCTGCCCTTTTTCCAAAGCATGTGCGTACCAGGATGGCTTTATCCTGCGGCGCAGACCTGGTGGTGGAGCTGCCTGTTTCTGTTTCCACAGCCAGTGCCGAAGGCTTTGCAAAAGGAGCTGTACACCTGCTCTCAGGCCTTGGCGTAACAGACGTTCTCTGCTTTGGCAGTGAATCCACAGATACGCAGCTTCTTATGGAGCTTGCCCGGATCCTGCTCAGAGAACCAGAACCATACAGGCAGCTTCTTACAAAGAACTTGAAAGATGGGCTTTCCTTTCCTGCTGCCAGAAGCAATGCCCTTACCCTTTATACTCATAATCCTCAGCTTGCCACCTTACTTTCCAAACCTAATACTATCCTGGGAATTGAATACTGTAAGGCGATTCTCTCCCTGAAAAGTTCCATCCATCCTTACGCCCTGCAAAGAGAAGGCAGCGGCTACCATGACACTGATCTGTCAGATACTTTTCCTTCAGCTTCCGGTATACGCACCCGGATTTTTAAGGAGCCTTTGGCTTGTTTTCAGGATCTGATTCCATCGCCTTCCTTTTCTATTTTTAAAAAGGCAATTGAGGAAGGGTTGTATTTAAAAGAAAGTGACCTGGATCCTCTTTACAGATATCGTCTTCTCCTGGAAACACCAGATTCTCTTCAGCAGTATCTGGATATGAACGAGGATCTTGCAAGGCGGATCTGTACCTGTGCCTGGGAATATAGCACATTTACTGAATTTGCAGCTAAGGTTAAAACGAAGAATATGACCCAGGCCCGCATTCAGCGTGCACTGCTTCATGCCCTGCTTCAGATCCGGCACACTCCCAGCGATTTTCATTATGCACGTATTCTTGGTTTTCGTAAGGCCAGCAGCAGCCTTTTATCCCAAATAAAAAAAAGAGGCTCCATGCCTCTTCTATCAAAGGCAGCAGATGCCGCTTTACTGCTGCCCCCTACAGATAATAATCTGTTTCAGGAAACTGTTTTTGCTTCCAACCTGTATCAGACCATGCTTTCACAAAAAACCGGCCAGCCTTTCATTCATGAATACAGCCAGCCGGTGGTCGTCTTATAATGATTTAATGTAACTATTTGGCAGGAAGTGTACGCATACTGAATCGTTACGATTTAATTATCTTTTCCTGAAAGCAGGATTCTGTCATTATCCAATTTTTTACCTGCTCCTGCATTGAATTTTTCCAGAAGGCCGGCAACTGTCAGGCCTTCTCTTTCTTTTCCACTGATATCCATCACAATCCTGCCGCTGTCCATCATCAACGTGCGATTTCCCAGTTCCAGAGCTGAATACATATTGTGAGTGATCATTAGACAGGTAAGATGATTCTCTTCCACCACCCTTTTTGTCATTGCCAGCACCTTAGCTGCTGTACCCGGATCTAGTGCTGCTGTATGCTCATCAAGAAGCAGCAGTTTGGGTGGATTCATGGTATCCATCAGAAGACTTAAAGCCTGCCTCTGTCCTCCGGAAAGAAGTCCTACCGGCTGCGACATCCGGTTCTCAAGCCCAATGTCCAGAAGTGCAAGCTGTTCCCTGAACCTTTCCTTGTCTGCTTTGGATACATGAGAAAGCCATCCACCTCTGCCAGCTGCCAGTGCAAGATTCTCCTCAATGGTCATTCCTGGTGCCGTCCCCCTCATAGGGTCCTGATACAGCCGTCCGATACTTTTGGAGCGGATATGCTGTGGCACAAAGGTAATATCCTGTCCATCCAGAACAATAGATCCTGAATCCGTGAGAAAATCCCCGCAGATCGCATTGAACAAGGTAGATTTTCCGGCTCCGTTAGAACCGATGATCGTAGCAAAATCACCTGGTTTCAAAGAAAGAGACAGATCACTTAAGGCCTTTTTTTCATTTACAGTTCCCGGATTAAATGTTTTGGAAATATGGTTTAATTCCAGCATCTGTCAGATACCTCCCTTCTTGTGTGTCATCCTTCTTCGTATCTGCGGCCATTGTTTCTTCAGATATGGGCCTGAGATTGCAAGGACTACGATCACAGAGGAAACCAGTTTCAGCATAAATGCAGGCATATTCAGTCTAAGCGCAATGGTATATACAAGCCTGAAAATGAAAGCACCTAAAACCATTCCAACAGCCCGAAGCAAAATACCTCCCTTGCCCAGGATGGTTCCTCCGATCAGAAGGGATGCCAGGGCGATGGTCACCATACCCTGACCAATATTAATATCTACAGACTTCTGTGACTGGGCCAGCAGGCATCCGGAAAGTGCTGTAAAGGAATTGGCCACACAAAGCCCTACAATGGTGGTAAATACCGGATTAATAGAAGAAGATTTAACCATATCCGGATTGTTTCCGGTAGCCCGGATCGCAAGACCAAGTCTTGTTTTCAGGAAAAATACAAGGAACGCAACCACAATCACTACTGCGATCAGTGCGACCAGGATCTCTGTCCTTCCCTGGAGAGGGGTACCTTTCAGTGCATCCTTCATCATCGTAAATACGGTGGTGGTCCTGTTCATATTCAAAAGGGAGGAACCTCCCATCACTGCAATATTCACAGAATACAATCCTGTATTCACAATGATCCCGGCAAGAAGACTGTCCACGCCCATTTTCGTCTGCAGGATCGCAGTTACAAAACCGGAACCTACACCTGCAGCCATAGCTGCAGGAATGGATAAAAACGGGTGTCCGCTGATCGCTACGGTTGCCCCTACTGCTGCTCCAAGTGTAAAACAGCCATCAGTTGACAAGTCACATACGTTCAGCATGGAATAGCTGAGAAACAGTGCCAAAACTGTAAGAGAACAAATAAGTCCCAGCTTTAATGCAGTCTCTCCCAGTGTTAGAATGGTTGCGATATTCACAATAAATTCCTCCGATCAGTCAGCATTCAGCTCATCAAAGCTTTCAGCAGTTGTGATTTCTTTAATCTGTGTGCAGTGTGGCTCAAAAGCCGCCTTAACCTGTTCAAGATCCAGTCCAAGACCTTCACATGTCTCTGTATTGATGGTTGCTGTACCATTATCAAAAGTTTTAACAGGTGTAACAGCCGGATCTGCGCCATCCAGAAGGATCTGGCTTACCATGTCTGCAGTTTCCTGTCCAAGATTTGTATAATCAACTCCATATCCCATGAAAGCTCCGTTTAATGCAAAGGAATCAGCTCCTGTATACTGAGGGATCCCTGCCTCCATAAATTTCTCATAAATTGAAAGCTCTGCTGTCATAATGGTATTGTCTGTAGGTGTAAATACTGCATCCACACCGTCTGCAACCAATGCATCTGCTGCCAGCTGTACCTCATCTGTTGTGGTACCTGTACGCTCTACAACTTCAATATCTTTCTCCTCCAGGAATGCTTTTGCTTCCTCAATAGCTGATGCAGAGGAATCCTGTCCTACATCATATAAAAGACCTACTTTTTTCACATCCGGATTCACAGCAAGGATCAAATTCATCACAGATGCTGTGTCAAGATAATCTGAAGTACCTGTAATATTTGCTCCCGGCTCTTCCAAAGATTCTACCAGTCCTGCGCCTACAGGATCTGTAACTGCGGAAAATACAACCGGTGTATCTGTGCCTTCTGTCATAGACTGCATACGCATTGCAACAGGTGTAGCTACACCAACCATTAAGTCTACGCCATCTGCCTGAAAATCAGAAATGATCTGCTCCATAACATTTGCATCTGCATTACAGTTTTCATAAGAAATATCAAAATTTACACCTTTTTCTTTACCAATCTCTTCCAGTTTTGTCTGAAGATTATCTACAATCTGATTCAGGGATGCATCATCCACATAATTGCAGATGCCGATCTTGAAATCATCTGCCATTACAGTTGCTGTCATCATTGCTGTTGCTGCCATTGCTGCCATTACACATACCATCATCTTTTTTTTCATTTTCGTTCTCCTTTCTTGATCCGCTGAACCTGTCTTAGTGTTATGACACCTACGGATTGCTCCGTGCTTTGCACTCTCGCAATCCTACCCTCTATTCGCATATCGTGGGATTAACATCCCACTTTTATGCTCATATAGGGGCGGGTCCCAAGGTCTTTCATCCACTTATGAGCAAGCTCATGTGGATTTAGACCTTTTGACCCTGGTGTCAAAAAAACCGTCCCAAGACAACATATCTGCTGTTCTTGAGACGGTAATAATGTTCTTATTATCGCGGTACCACTCAAATTGATCCTTGATCCACTCTTGCATGTACTATCATACACTCCTGATTGATAACGGGTCCGGTTCCCGTCGGCTCCTACTCTGCTGTAAAATGATTTCGGGCCGCCCTCAAAAGGCCATTCAGCAAACCGCTCCATACAGGCTTCCACCAATACCTGCTCTCTGAAATGTTACATGAATGCTTACTACTCTTTCTCGTTGGTTTAACTGTGTTTTACTTTAGCACACTAATACCCGAATGTCAACACATTTTTTAATTTTTGAAGCTATGGATAGGAGCCGGGATCCTGCCGCCTCTTTCCACAAATGCATCACAGGAGAATGGGTTCACCGGCATGATCGGTGCATAGCCTAACAAACCGCCAAACTCAACTGTCTCTCCTACCCCTTTTCCGATCACTGGGATCAGACGAACGGCTGTTGTTTTCTGATTGACCATACCAATAGCAGCTTCATCTGCAATGATACCGGAAATAGTAGAGGCTTTGGTATCCCCTGGTACTGCGATCATATCAAGGCCTACAGAGCATACACAAGTCATAGCTTCCAGCTTCTCGATGGAAAGAGCGCCTGCATTCACCGCATCGATCATACCCTGATCCTCACTGACAGGAATAAAAGCGCCACTTAAGCCGCCTACTGCTGTGGAAGCCATAACTCCCCCCTTCTTTACCTGGTCATTCAGAAGCGCCAGTGCTGCAGTAGTACCTGGTGCGCCTGTACGTTCCAGACCGATTTCCTCCAGGATCTCAGCCACACTGTCTCCAATAGCCGGTGTGGGAGCAAGGGAAAGGTCTACAATGCCAAAAGGCACACCAAGACGTCTGGAAGCTTCCCTTGCTACCAGCTGTCCTACACGGGTTACTTTAAATGCAGTACGTTTGATCATCTCACAAAGAGTTTCAAAATCTGCACCACGCACTTTTGTAAGAGCGGTCTTTACAACACCCGGACCGCTGACCCCTACATTGATAATACTATCTGCTTCTGTAACGCCATGGAAAGCGCCGGCCATAAACGGATTGTCATCCGGTGCATTACAAAATACAACCAGCTTGGCACAGCCCAGGGAATCCTGATCCTTTGTTTCTTTTGCAGTCTCAACCACCATCTCTCCCATAAGCTTTACTGCATCCATATTGATACCTGTCTTTGTGGATCCTACATTTACCGAACTACATACACGATCCGTGCAGGCAAGGGCTTTGGGAATGGAACGGATGAGAAGTTCCTCTGCAGGTGTCATGCCCTTGCTTACAAGAGCTGTATATCCACCGATAAAATTCACACCAACTGTTTTGGCAGCACGATCCAGTGTTTTGGCAATGGATACAAAATCCTCTGTTGTTTTGCAGGCAGCACTTCCGATCAGTCCAATGGGGGTAACGGAAATCCTTTTATTAACAATGGGAATTCCAAACTCTGCAGAAATCTGTTCTCCGGTAGATACAAGGTTCTCTGCCTTCTTTGTGATCTTATTGTAGATCTTCTCATTTAACTTATCCAAATCACTGTCAATACAGTCCAGAAGGCTGATACCAAGGGTAATGGTACGCACATCCAGATTCTCCTGCTCTATCATTTTATTTGTCTCATTCACTTCAAAAATGTTGATCATATTCTTCTCCTTGCTTCCAGGTCTGCTTCCGTTGTTCTTTTGTTACCGCTGCTTTACTTTCTGCAGTCTTTTCAAAAAACCATATCAGATACGGTGCATCACATTGAAAATATCTTCATGCTGGCAATGGATCACTACGCCGATCTCATCGCCCAGAGCTGAAAGCCCGTCAGCAAGAGCGCCTGTATCCTTCTTAGAAGCGCTGGTGTCTGTTACCATCATCATGTTAAAATACCCCTGAACGATGGTCTGGGAAATATCAAGAATATTTACCTGATTCTCAGCCAGGTAAGTACATACTTTCGCAATAATCCCTACAGTGTCATTTCCTACCACAGTAATAATTGTCTTTTTCATCGTATTATCCTTTCTATATGTAAAATTTAAATAATAACCGGTTGGGATAAGCAGTCCCTCCTGGCAACCTGAATTCTGAAATCACCGGAACGATATGGATTATCCCCCAGTGTTACTTCCGAGCACACAGTTTCATATGCCAGCTGTTCATAATTATTCTCTTTACTAAGATGGCCTAAAAATACGGCCTTCAGATTATCATGGAGAAGTCTGCACAAAAGCCTTCCTGCATTTTCATTGGAAAGATGCCCCCGATCTCCCAGTATCCTCTGTTTCAGATAATATGGGTATTTCCCCACCTGAAGCATGCGGATATCATGGTTTGCTTCCAGGAGCAAGGCATCCAGCCCCTGAAGATGCTCCACAATATAATCATTATATTTTCCAAGGTCAGTTGCAATCCCAACAGAACTGCTGTCATGCTCAATCCGGAAGCCAACCGGTTGTGCTGCATCATGAGGGATGGTAAATGCATTTACTTTCAGATCCTTTATCTGAAACGGTTCATCCTCCCGGATCTCCTGGATCAGCCCCTGGGGCAGCTGGCCCAGCCCTTTCGACCTGCTGATGGCATCTGCAGTACCTCCTGTTGTGTAAATGGGAATCTGGTATTTTCTTGAGATCACGCCAAGACCGCCTATATGGTCAGAATGCTCATGAGTGATCAAGATCCCATCAATATCTTTCCCTGTAAGATCAAGTTCATTCAGACCCTTCTCGATCCGTCTGCCGCTGATCCCTGCATCTATCAGAAGATGTGTCTCCTGGGTGCCTACGTAAATACAGTTTCCGCTGCTTCCGCTGGCAATACTACAAAACCGCATGTTTCTCTATCCTCTCCCTGATCTGGGCATAAGTTCTGTCCAGATCATTATTATTTTCAATCACATAATCTGTATGGGCACGAAAATACTCCTCAGTTGCCTGGCTGGCAATGATCCCTTCCGCTTTTTCCCTTGTATAACCTCTGCTTTCTTCCAGGCGACGAATCCGAATCTGTGGATCTGTATGGATATACCAGACCTGATCACAAAAATCCTGATAATGTTCTTCCAGAAGAAGGGCTGCCTCCACCACACAAAGCCTGCATCCACTTTCCTGAAGTTCCCGGATCCTGCGGCAAATGTACCGTTTTACTGCCGGATGGATTACAGACTCCAGCCTTTTCAGAAGATGCGGCTGTTCAAATACTACATCCGATACCCTCTTTCGGTCAATAGTTTTATCCTCTTTTATGATTTCTTTTCCGAAAATACCTATTACATCCTCATAACATTCTTCTCCTGGTTCCATTACCAGATGGCCCACCTGATCTGCCTGTATGACGGCTGCACCGTATTCTTTTTCCAGAAAAGCAAGTACAGTGCTTTTTCCTGCACCTACCCCTCCTGTGATCCCGATTATCCTCATTTATTTTGCCTCGTACCAGCTGCTTCCTTCATGCATATCCACTTCCAGTTCTACCTGAAGGCTAGCTGCACCTTTCATCTCTTCTTCCAGGATCCTGGCTACCTGCGTAAGTTCTTCTTTCCTTGTCTCGATCAGAAGCTCGTCATGCACCTGCAGAACAAGCCTGGATTTTTTGCCTTCTGATTTCAGGCGTTTGTATACCCGATTCATGGCAATCTTAATAATATCTGCAGCGGTTCCCTGGATAGGTGAATTCATAGCCACCCTTTCTCCAAAAGAACGCTGCATAAAATTACTGGACTTTAATTCCGGTACAGGACGCCGTCTGCCATACATGGTGCTGGCATAGCCTTTCTCCCTGGCAGTCTCCACCAGATCATCCAGAAACTCCTTGATCTTTGGATAGGTCTCAAAATATTTCTGAATATAATCTGCTGCTTCTTTTCTGGTAATACTTAAGTCCTGGCTCAGTCCAAAGGAACTGATTCCGTAAACAATACCAAAATTCACTGCCTTTGCATTTCTTCGCTGAAGAGCTGTCACCTGATCAAAAGGTACATGAAACACCTGGGACGCTGTCAGCCTGTGAATATCCTGAGCCTGCTGATACGCCTGGATCAGGGTCTGATCCCCGGACATATGTGCCAGAACACGAAGCTCGATTTGGGAATAGTCTGCATCCAGAAAAACGCAGCCATCTTCAGGTACAAAAACCTTACGGATCAGTCGCCCAAGTTCCATACGTACCGGGATATTCTGAAGATTAGGCTCTGTGCTGCTGATCCTGCCGGTTGCAGTAATGGTCTGGTTAAAGGTAGAATGGATCCTGCCATCCTTATCGATCATACCGGCAAGACCATCTGCATATGTGGACTTCAGTTTTGCCAGCTGCCTGTATTCCAGGATATCTTTAATAATGGGCTGCTGTTCTGCCAGCTTCTCCAACACATCTGCAGCTGTGGAATAACCGGTTTTGGTCTTCTTTCCGCCTTTGATCCCCATTTTCTCGAAAAGGACTACTCCCAGCTGTTTTGGTGAATTAATATTGAATTCTTCTCCTGCCTGCTGGTAAATAGCCTGTTCCAGTTCATGGATCCTGACTGCCAGTCTGTCCCCATAAGCCTTTAGTTCCTCTCCCTTTACCTGAATTCCTGTTTTCTCCATGGAATCAAGAGTAAAAATAAGAGGCAGCTCGATCTGGGTATATACCTTCCACATTCCTGTTTCTTCCAATGCCTGCTTTAAAGGCTCCATACAGGAAAGCACAGTTTCTGCTGTATAGCAGGCATAGGAGGAAAGCCCTTCCTGGTCCTCCTCCCAGGCCTTTCTAAAGGATGCCTTTCCAAGAAGTTCTTCCCTGGATGGTATCATCTTCCCTCCTTCATACTCCCTCGCCAGATCCTCGCAAGTGTAGGTGGATTTCAAGGGATTCAGAAGGTAAGCTGCCACACCTGCATCAAAAACCTGGTGTTCTTCTTCCAGGTTCACATGCTTCAACATTGTTTTTATATCTATGGCGCAGATCCTGGTATTTAACGCAAGATCTGCGATCTTTCCGCATAAATAGGGGCCTGTAATAAAATTGGCCACTGGAATATAATATATCTCCTGCTCAGTGATGGCAAGTCCCAGTCCGTAAACCTCTTCCTTGTCAGATAAAAGAGCTGTTCCTACAACCTTTTGCTTCCCTGCTTTTTCAAAAAGGGCTTCACATCCGGACAGATCCTCACAGGTAAAAAATTCTTTTACTTCTGTAAGCTCCTGGGGCATTGTCTGATCAAACCTGGCCAACAGATTCTTAAAATCAAGCCTTTTGCAAAGGGCAAATGCTTCTTTTGTATACAGATCGCCCAGTCTGGCTTTTTCATAGGAGAAATCCACAGGACTTTCTGTATTAATGGTTGCAAGTGTTTTTGACAACTGAGCCAGGTCATAATGCTCCCGCAGGGATTCTCTGGCCTTATTTGGCTTGATCTCTTCCACATGCTGATAAGCATTCTCAATGGAACCGTATTCAACGATCAGCTTGGTGGCAGTCTTTTCGCCCACACCAGGAATCCCTGGGATATTGTCTGCTGAATCTCCCATTAATGCTTTCAGTTCAATGACCTGTGCAGGTGTTACCTGATACTTTTCTATTACCTGCTGTGCATGATAATCCTCTATGGTAGTCTTGCCACGTACAGTCTTAGGAAGGCGGATCATCACTTTTTCGGTTGCCAGCTGAAGCAGGTCCCTGTCACCGGACAGAATAGTTACATCCATACCCTTTGCTTCACTTTGTCTTGCAAGAGTTCCTAACAGATCGTCCGCTTCATATCCTTCTTTGGACACAATCTCCACGCCCATTGCCTGCAGCATCTCCTTGATCAGCGGAAGCTGTTCCCGCAGTTCCTGCGGCATAGGCTTACGTGTACCTTTATATGCTTCATATATCTTATGCCGAAAGGTCGGTGCATGCAGGTCGAATGCTACCGTCAGATACTTCGGCTTCTCTTCTTCTAGGATTCTTAAAATAATATTCAGGAAACCATAGACAGCTCCTGTATGCAGCCCTTCTGAATTGGTCAGATCCGGAAGACCGTAAAATGCCCTGTTCAGAATACTGTGCCCATCTATCAGCAATATTTTTTCACTCATCTGTCTGTCTCCTTTCCTACAATAGCTGCGTGACTGCATAAAACAGAAATCCTGCCAGCCCTGCCGCAAGAATACAGATCACTACGCCTTCAACAGTCCTGAAAAACTTCTTTTTCAGGATATATCTTCTGCTTTTACGAATATCCTCTTCAAGCAACTCCCGAAAATCCAGAATCTGGTCTTTTCCGTTTTCATCCAGCTGCTCCATCGCCTTATGGACAATAAAATAGGTTTCCAGTTCATCATAGCAGGAAGAACACTCCTCTACATGTTCCAGAAAGCTCTCTAATTCATTTACACTTAATGTATGGTCAATATAACGATTCACCATGCTTTCCGCAGTGCTGCAGTCCATAATGCCAGTCTCCTTTCAGCCCTATATCAGAGGTATTATAACGGATAATCTGTAAAAAAACAAGGGACCGACTCCCGCAGATCAAAAATCTGTGTGTCAGTCCCTCTTTAGCGTGGTATATTATGCCCCTACAGATGCAGATGGCCCATTCAGGATTTTCATAAACTCTTCTCCTGTAATCGTCTCCTGCTCATACAGGAATTTGGCCAATTCGTGAAGCTTGTCAATATTCTCAGTAAGAATTCTGGTTGCTTTCTCATGTTGTCTGCGTACCAGCTCAACAACCTTTTTGTCCAGAAGGGTCTGGGTCTCAAAGGAACAGGTAAGACTTGAATCTCCGCCCAGATACTGATTGCTCATGCTTTCCATGGCAACCATGTCAAAATCATCACTCATACCATACCGGGTGATCATTGCCCTGGCAATCTTGGTCGCCTGCTCTATATCATTAGAAGCTCCAGTGGTAATGCTATGGAAGATCAGCTCTTCTGCTGCACGTCCTCCTGTAAAAGTAGCAATCTTATTCTCCAGTTCTTCCTTGGACATAAGATAATGCTCCTTTTCATCCACCTGCATGGTGTATCCTAATGCACCGGAAGTACGTGGAATAATAGTGATCTTGTGTACAGGTGCAGAATCTGTCTGCTTGGCAGCTACCAGAGCATGACCAATCTCATGATAGGAAACGATCAGCTTTTCCTTGTTGGAAAGAACCCGGTTCTTCTTCTGATATCCTGCAATAACTACCTCAATGCTTTCTTCAAAATCTGCCTGAGTGGCAAATCTTCTGCCATCACGTACTGCACGTAAAGCTGCCTCATTCACAATATTGGCAAGCTCTGCTCCTGATGCGCCTGCTGCTGCCTTAGCAATCTCATCAAACCGCACTGAATCAGAAATCTTGATCTTCTTTGCATGTACCTTCAGGATCTCTTCGCGTCCCTGAAGATCTGGAAGCTCTACCGGGATCCTCCGGTCAAAACGTCCCGGCCTTAAAAGTGCAGGATCCAGGGAATCCGGACGGTTGGTAGCCGCAAGGATCACTACACCCTTGGATCCATCAAATCCGTCCATCTCTGTAAGAAGCTGATTCAGTGTCTGCTCACGCTCATCATTACCTCCGGAGAAGCCAGCTCCATCACGCTTCTTACCAATGGTGTCGATCTCATCAATAAATACAATACATGGAGCTTTTTCATTGGCCTGCTTAAACAGATCCCTTACCTTGGCAGCTCCCATACCAACAAACATCTCCACAAACTCAGAGCCTGAAATGGAAAAGAAGGGAACCTCAGCCTCCCCTGCCACTGCTTTGGCCAGAAGAGTCTTACCAGTACCCGGAGGGCCTACAAGAAGCGCTCCTTTCGGCATGGATGCACCAATATCTGCATATTTGCGAGGATTATGAAGATAATCCACGATCTCTGTAAGAAGCTCCTTTGCCTCATCCTCACCGGCTACATCTGAGAACTTGATCCCATTGGTGGACTTCACATATACCTTGGCATTGCTTTTACCAAAGGACATCATCCCCCCAGGGCCTCCATTTCCCATAGAATTCATCATCTTCTTGCTGATCCATCTGCCCAGAAGTACAAAGATCAGGATCGGGATCAGATAACCTGCCAGCAGGTTCAGAAGTATGGATGGCTTCTGGGGCTCTACCACTTCCATGCTAGTACCGGCCTCATATAAACGGTCTACCAGCTGGGGATCCTCCATCCGCACTGTCCTGCACACCGTCTTGGTGTCATCTTTCTCTACCACATAATAAATATAGCTGTCCTGTATCTCAGCCTTAGTAACATTGCCACTATCCACATTCTTCAGGAAGGTGGTATAATCGGTCTTCTCCACACTTCTCCCCTGGATCATGGGAAGTACCAACATGTTCAGAACCAGGATCACAACCACTGCTGCCAGTGTATATACATATAATGGACGTTTGCCTGGCTTTTTATCATTCAGACTCATGCTTTTTCCTCCGTTTTGTGTTGTATACCTGATGCTATCACTATTTATTCTGAATATCAACAGACCCGGATCATATTTCATAAACTTTTTAGAATTAAAGTTACTGTTCACTCCGTTCACAGCAACTTGGTCAAAATCCCATCCTCGGGGAACGTTTTTTGCGTAACAGAAACATTGCAAAGTGATTTCGTATTGCATAAAAAAAAGCCCTGATCTCTCAGAGCTTGAAAAAGTGCCGGCAGTGGGACTTGAACCCACACGTAGTTGCCTACAACAGATTTTGAGTCTGCCTCGTCTGCCATTCCGACATGCCGGCGCTTGAAACAAAAGTTATCTTATCACAAAAGGCTCGCTTATGCAAGCCTTTTATGATAGATACTGAAATATTTTTATGAACCACTTATGATGAATACTGAAATATTTTATAATAGATCCTGAATTATTTTATTTTTCAGAATTTATCTGCATCTTCCAAAAGCTTTTCATAAATCGGAAAGCAGTCAAAAGTAGCAAAATAATCCTTTGGCGTTTCTGCCCTGCGGATCATCTCAAAGGATCCGTCTTCTTTTAGAAGAATCTCGGAAGACTTCAGCTTTCCGTTATAATTGTATCCCATGGAAAAGCCATGAGCGCCTGTGTCGTGGATCACCAACAGATCTCCCTTAGAAATCTCCGGAAGATAACGGTCAATAGCAAATTTATCATTATTTTCACAAAGAGAACCGGTAATATCATACATATGATCGCAGGGCGCATCCTCTTTTCCCATAACAGTAATATGGTGATATGCCCCATACATTGCAGGACGCATCAGGTTGACTGCACACGCATCCACACCAATATACTCCTTGTGGGTATGCTTCTCATGGATAGCTTTTGTTACCAGACAGCCATAAGGCCCCATCATAAAACGGCCAAGTTCTGTGTAAATAGCCACATCTCCCATACCAGCCGGTATCAGCACTTCTTCATAAACTTTGCGTACCCCCTCTCCGATCACCTTGATGTCGTTGGGGGTCTGCTCCGGACGGTAAGGAATGCCAATACCACCGGACAGGTTGATAAACTTCACATGCGCACCTGTTTCTTTCTGAAGCTTTACAGCCAGCTCAAACATTACTTTTGCCAGCATCGGATAATATTCATTGGTAACAGTATTGCTTGCAAGGAATGCATGGATACCAAAATTCTCTGCTCCTTTTTCTTTCAGGATACGGAAAGCCTGGAAGATCTGCTCCGTAGTCATTCCATACTTTGCATCACCGGGGTTGTCCATAATATCATTGCTGATCTTAAATACACCACCTGGGTTGTAACGGCAGCTGATGGTCTTTGGAATACTGCCAACTGCACGCTCCACACTTTCAATGTGGGTAATATCATCCAGATTGATGATACCGCCGATCTCATCCGCATATTTAAACTCCTTCTCCGGCGTATCATTAGAAGAAAACATAATGTCTCCTTCCTTACATCCAATGGCCTTTGAAAGCATCAGTTCTGTCATGGAAGAACAGTCACATCCACAGCCATATTCCTGAAGGATCTTGATCAGATATGGGTTGGGCGTAGCTTTTACTGCAAAAAACTCCTTAAATCCTTTGTTCCACGCAAATGCTTCCTTTAAAGCTTTTGCATTATCACGGATCCCTTTTTCATCATAAAGATGAAAAGGAGTAGGATATTTTGCAGTGATCTCCTGCAGCTTTTCAAGGGTAACAAACGGTTTTTTCTTCATAATAATCTTCTCCTTATGCCTGGCTATTTTGTCTCAATGATGTGCATCATATTTGTCACTGCACCCTCTGTAGTCATGTTTGTTGCAGGGTCTCCTGCTGTAAATACAAGAAGATCTCCTTTCTTAACGTGTTCCTTTGCTTTAACAACATTCATGGCCTGGGAAATGATATGCTCTGTTGAATCCTTATGATAGCCCTTCAGAGGACAGACTCCCCATGCAAGCTGCAGCTTGTGCTGAACACGCTCGTTAGGTGTAATGGCATAAATAGGAACCTCTGGGCGGTAGTTGGAAATCAAAAGTGCAGTCTTTCCGGTCATGGTAGGCGTTACAACAGCAGCTGCCTTCAGATCCCTTGCAGCCTGTACTGCAGCAAGTCCTACTGCGCTTGAAACAAAGCCTTGTCTGAACATGTTCCTGTCTTTTCTGTGAAGGGTGTTATTAAGATGTGGCTCTGTAGTCTCAGCAATCTCCACCATCATCTTCACTGCCTGTACCGGATATTTACCTGCTGCAGTCTCACCGGACAGCATGATCGCATCTGTGCCGTCATAAATAGCATTTGCCACATCTGCCACCTCAGCCCTGGTAGGTCTGGGATTACGGATCATAGAATCCAGCATCTGTGTGGCAGTGATCACAAGGGCATAATTCTCATTACACTTCTGGATAATCCTTTTCTGGATATGGGGAACCTGGCTGGCAGGTATCTCCACGCCTAGATCTCCCCTGGCCACCATAATGCCATCTGCCTCCTGGATAATGGAATCAATATTATCCACACCCTCTGCATTCTCTATCTTGGCAATGATGCCGATATCGCTTCCGCCATTCTCATCAAGAAGCTTACGGATATCACGGATCACCTGTGCATTACGCACAAAAGAAGCTGCCACATAGTCAAATCCCTGTTCAATCCCGAAAAGAATATCCTTTTTATCCTGTTCTGTGATCCCCGGAAGATTCACCTTTACGTAAGGAACATTCACTCCCTTTCGTTCTCCCAGTTCACCACCATTTAAGACACGGCAAATAATATCTTTTCCTTCGATCTTCTCGATCTCCAAACCGATCAGTCCGTCATCGATCAGGATCTTACCGCCTGGCTTCACATCCTTGTATAACTCTTCATAAGTGATGGCCACCTTGTGCTCATCACCTTCAAAATCTCCGACTGAAAGAATAAACTGACTTCCTGAAGTTAACGTAACTTTCCTGCCGTCTTTTAGAAGCTTTGTACGGATCTCAGGTCCTTTTGTATCCAGGAGCATGGCTACCGGCACATCCAGTTCTTCCCGCAAAGACTTGACCAGTTCCACTCTGCCCTTATGTTCCTCATGGTCCCCATGTGAAAAGTTAAATCTGGCAATATCCATTCCAGTCAGGATCATTTCCCTCATAATCTCCCGGCTGCTGCTGGCTGGACCAAGCGTACAAATGATTTTTGTTCTCTTCATGACAATTCTCCCTCTAAGTAAAACGCAATGCTGTTGTAAAAAGTGTCCCTGTCATTTCACGTGTGTATGGGTAAACAAATGATCCTGACAGTATTCATAATTGCCATTGCATTTGGAACAGAAACGAAATTCCAAATTTGGATCATCCTGCTCAGTTCTGCCGCAGATGGCACATTTATGCTTTGTAATGGCACCATTCTGCCCGGTACGGCTCTTTGGCTCCATAGCACGGCGAAATTCGTTGCGTCTGTGAACCTCTTTGGGATTATAACGTTGAAGATCCCGCGTTCCCAGAAAATAAATAACAAAATTCAGAAGGGATGCAACGATCAATACAGCCATAAACCAGGCACCCATACGGATATAGCTGATCATCTCGTATATGATCATCACTCCGTAGAAAATGGACATCCAGCTCATCTTGATCGGAATAATAAAATACAGCATTACCCGCATATTGGGGAAAGAAACACCGTATGCCAGGAATACAGATACACTGATATAATAGGTGGTAAAATAATTCCAGACACCATCACTGACCCCGTCGTATCCCAATCCGTAAACTGCGATCAGATACAGGGCAAATGCTCCGATAATGGTAAATACCATACCTGAAGCAATATAAATAGTATACCTAAGACTCCCCCAGGTATGCTCCAGAGATGTGCCAATAGGATAATACAAAAACAGAACTGCGATCACAAACCAGAATACGCCTCCGTTGGACGGTGGCAGAAATATCCAGGTCACAAGCCGCCAGATCTGTCCGTGCAGGATCTTCTCAGGATTTAATGTAAACCAGGTAAGGAAGCCGGAATTCACAATACTGATGATATATCCGATCACGTAACAAATGATAACATACAGGGTCAGATTATTGATCCCGCCGTATTTACCGTATTTTCTTTCAAGTTTATCAATCCACTTCATTTCCTTGTGTGTCCTCCATCAGAAAAATTTCTTTTTTGATAATATGACAGCTGCGATAATACTAACTGCTATAGATAAAAGAATAATGATCAAAAAACCATGGGTAGTAAAAGAAAATGGCATTCCATGTGCATTCAGATTCATCCCGTAAGCGCTGAAAATAATCGTTGGAATACTCATCACGATCGTTATCACGGAAAGTACCTTCATAACTACATTCAGGTTATTGGAGATAACAGACGCAAAGGTACCCATCATACTGCTCAGGATCCCACTGTATATATTGGCCATCTCGATTGCCTGCTTATTCTCTATGATAACATCCTCCAGAAGGTCTGTATCCTCCGGATACTGCTTGATGGTATCTACTTTCAAAAGCTTTTCCAGCACAACTTCATTAGATCTGAGGGAAGTGGTAAAATAAACCAGCGACTTCTCCAATTCCAGAAGCTCCATCAGTTCCTGATTACGTGTGGACATGTGAAGCTTTTCCTCCACCTGCTCGCTTTTCTTGTCAATGATACGCAGATACCGCAGGTACATACTGGCATTCCTGTACAGGATCTGCAGGATAAACCTGGTCTTCATGTATGTGAAAAAGTTCCGCACACGTCCCTCCATAAAGCGTGCAAGAACCTGCGTATCCTCCAGACAGATAGTAAAGATCATCTTTTTTGTGACAATAATGCCTAAAGGGATAGTGCCATACCAGTCTTTGTCATTTCTTTCTTCGATCATAGGAATATCTACCAGGATCAGGGTATAATTATCCTCTGCCTCTATACGGGCACGCTCTTCTTCATCCAAAGGTGCGCGCAGATCATCCACTTCAATTCCAAAACGCTCGGAAATCTGAAAAATCTCTGTAGCCGTAGGATTGGTAAGTGCTACCCAGCATCCTTCTTCCGGCTCCTGGATCTCATGAATGGAGCTGTCGATCGTTTTAAAAATCCTGACCATGATTTTCCTCCCTTCCTGTCCCTTTGAAGCCAAATGGACAAGTTCAATTCATTATAAATTGTGCCGGAATTTTTGTCAATTCTATTGGTTTCGGTTTACAAATTTTTAACACCTGTCTATAATAAAGAAATCCGGAAACATCATTGTCCCGGACAGACCACAAAAAGGAGTCAACTTATGAGCAGATCATCTTTTGGAAATAGATTTACAGTAACCACCTGGGGAGAATCCCATGGGAAAGCCCTTGGTGCTGTAGTAGACGGATGCCCAGCAGGGCTTCCTCTACAGGAAAGTGATATCCAGTACTTTCTGGACAGACGCAAGCCAGGTCAGAGCCGTTATACCACCTCCCGGCAGGAGGGTGATCAGGTAGCGATCCTTTCCGGTGTATTTCAGGGACGCACCACCGGAACTCCCATATCCATGATCGTATGGAATAAGGATCAACGGTCAAAAGACTATGGGAATCTGGCCTATACCTACCGCCCAGGCCATGCAGACTTCGGTTTTGACCAGAAATACGGCTTCCGTGATTACCGTGGCGGTGGACGTTCTTCCGGCCGTGAAACTATAGGCCGTGTAGCCGCCGGAGCCATCGCCTCCAGGATTCTTTCCGAAATGGGCATCTCTTTGTGCACTTATACCCGTTCCATCGGGGAAATCCAGATCCAAAGCTTTGATCCACAAGCCATCAATAAAAATCCTTTCTATATGCCGGATCCTTTGGCAGCAGACAAAGCCAGTGCTTATCTGGAAGAATGTATGAAAAATCAGGATAGTGCAGGCGGTGTGATCGAATGCAGGATAAGCGATGTTCCTTCTGGTCTTGGAGAACCGGTATTTGACAAGCTGGATGCAATGCTTGCCCAGGCCATAATGTCCATTGGTGCAGTAAAAGCAGTGGAAATCGGCGATGGTGCTGCTGTTTCTACCATGAAAGGCTCCACAGATAATGACGGCTTTACCGTAAAAGACGGTCATATTACCAAAAGCACCAATCATGCAGGCGGGATCCTGGGCGGGATCAGTGATGGAAGTCAGATCCTTCTTCGGGCACATATAAAACCCACCCCGTCCATCAGCCAGCCACAAAATACTGTAACCAAAGATAAAGAGCCTATATCCCTTGAAATCCATGGACGCCATGATCCTGTGATCGTACCAAGAGCAGTAGTCGTAGTGGAATCCATGGCTGCTCTTGTGCTTACAGATGCACTTTTTACCAATATGAGCTGTCAGATGGATAAAATCAAAACCTTCTACAATCGGTAAAATCAGCTTTGAAAGAAAAAACTGCTGCAGACACTTCTTCTCACTTATCTGATAAATGGGAAGCTGAATCTGCAGCAGCTTTATTTTTTAAAGTATTTATTAACCATTACACCGCTTTTGAAGCTTTCAGTTATGGTCCGGTATATCCTCTCCGTCCGGTACCGGCCAGATACCGATACAGTTAGGTGTCTCGATCTTTCTTGGTTTGCCGTTCATAACGATAATATTCTTCTCATAGTCCACAGTAAACATGGTGATGGAATTACTTGAATGATTGGCAATGGCTATATGCTTATTATCCGGGAAAATAGCCAGATCCTTAGGATAATCCCCACTAATGGGAAGGGTAAACTTCTTGGTGAGAAGCCCTGTCTGTTCATCGATCTCATACATGGAAACTGTATTCTCCCCTGCAGTAGTGCTGAACAAATGTCTGCCATCCGGCGCAAGAGCCAGACCTGAGGCTGCATTATGTGATACATCTGTGTCACCCTTCTGAAGGGTGGAAACGCTCTGCAGCAATTCAAACTCCGGTGCATTTCCGCTGCCGTCATAACTGTAAACCTTGATCTCATTGCTCAGTTCAAAAAGAAGATATGCATATCTGCCGTCTGCGCTGAACCGAATGATCCTTGGACCGCTCTCTCTTGGGCAACGCAAAATATCTACCAGTTCCAGCTTATCTGTTCTCTTGTTGATCCTGTATATCTTTACCTGGTCAATCCCATTATCTACTGCACAAAGATACTTGTTATCCGGTGTAGGACGTACACAATTCACATGCGGCCGGAAATTACGCTCCGCAACACTGCCAAGGCCTGTATGGAAAACCCCATCCATAACACTGCCAAGGCTTCCATCCTGATGGGTATGTACCACTGTAACCTTCCCGTCATGGTAGCCAGCCACATAAAGATATCTGCCATCCACATCCGTAGCCAGAAAACAGCCTCTCATACCATCAATGTCCACACTGTTGATCCTTGTAAGGTCTCCGTTCTCATCCCTTTGAAAAACAGCAACTCCCTCATCCTCTATGGAATAAAGAAACTTGCCATTCTTGGAGACTGCCGTATAGGATGCATTGCTTACCTGCACCTCACTGCGCTCTGTCAGTGTTCCATCTTCCACATTCACATCATACACCTGGATCCCTTTACTGGTTCCATGAGTGTAAGTTCCAACATAAGCCACGTATTTCTTTTTCCCCATTGTTCTGTCAACCTCCTAATGTCATCTCTCATATCCCGAGGTAACTATCAGTTACTGTTCACTCCGTTCTCAGCAACACCCTCTGGTTGATTATACCATATCGTGGTCTTTGTAACAAGCATCAGTCACAACTATTCGTCCGCTGCTTTCCATTTTTTTGTAAGCCTTGTAAGCACCTGATCTGTCTCTTCTCTCAGCTCCCGCTTTCTGGCTGTGTCCGTACTGCCGGTCTGGATCCCGATCACAGAATCATCTGCAATACAAAGTCCTGGAAAATAGAAATCACTTTCTTCTTTATCTCCGGATACATTCACATAGATGCCTTCTTCCTTACATACCTTACAGATCTGCTCATTCAGCTTCCAGTCCTGTGATGCTGCGATCACCATATATGCATTATCGAAATCTGACCGCCTGATGGGACGAAGCTGGATATTGACTCTGCCTGCCTTTCCCATTTCCTGAAGCTCCTGCGTCATCCGAGGTGCGATCACCGTAATATTTCTTGTAAATAAAAGGAGACATTTGGTCCTTTGAAGGGCTGTCTTGCCACCCCCTGCCACAACGATGTTTTTATCTGATAAATCCACGAACATTGGAAAATACCGACTGTTTTTCATTAGTTATCTCCTGCTTCCTTTGTGTTTCCTGCTCATGGATAATATTTTAATCGTGAAAGAATGGAATGTCAATACAGCGGTGAAGGGATAAGGGGCCAATAATTATTTTACTATATTCAGCCTGCTGAGTAGATACGGACACGTAACGGAATACCAAGGGAATCTGCCAATTCCTGACTTTTACGTATATTCTCTTCTCCGATACAGTCTACTACTGTAAATCTTACATCATCCAGATATTTTCTGCAGTCGCAGGCAAATTTCAGCATAGCATCAAAGGACTTCTCCCCATAAGCAGGACGTACCACTTCATTATAGGATTTTGCGTCCGGCATGTTCAGGCTGATGGAAACACAGTCTACAGCCTTACAGATCTCTTCTGCCGTAGACCTTCCGTGGATCAGGTCACTTAATCCGTTGGTATTTAATCGCAGACGGAAATCATATTTTTTCCTTACGTATTCACTTACTGCCACCAGCTTGTCAAGTACCATGGTAGGCTCCCCATACCCACAAAATACAGCTTCCCTGCATCTGGTAAAATCAAACCTGTCTATCGCCGGGATGATCTCCTCAAGAGAAGGTTCCTTGGAAAACCACAGATTCCCAGATTTCCCTACTGTGTCTCCATTATTTCGGATACAGAAGGTACATCTGCATGGACATTTATTTGTCAGATTAAAATACACCTGATGATTATAATGATATACAATATCTGTCATAGTCCTAATCCTCCCATAATGTATAAAGATATTTTTCAAAGCAAACTCCGTCGTTTCGGTCCGTACCTTCCTTTACTGCATCCCGGATCGCCTTTTCAAGAAAACGGACTGCTTTATGAACAAGTGCTTTTAAGCAGATTTCCTGCACCATCCCACCACATAAAACAGATGCAAAAAGATCGCCTGTGCCAGAATAGCTGCCTCCTGTTTTCTCAGAAAAAACCCATGTTTCTTCGTTATTTTCCCAAATCAGATTGCCAATCTGCTTTATTTCTCCATCCTGATCGTCCACTCCTGTGATCACAATCCCAGGCACCTGGTACTGTTCATGAAGCCTGCTTCCCAGTGATTCTATCTCTTTTAGGTATTCTTTACCTGAAAGCTGCAAAAGGGACGCCCATTTCTTTTCCATTTCCTCTTTCCCGTATAGTAAAAGCAATGCCTCTGTCAGATTAGGAGTGATCACTTGGGCTTGGGATATCAGGGCTCTCATTTTCTCACAAAGCTGCGGAGAATAAATATCATAAGCCCTTCCCTGGTCTCCCATTACCGGGTCTACCAGGACCTTCGTGTCTGATGAAGAAAATCGATGAATAAACTCAAGAATCTTGTCTGCCTGTTTCTCTCCTGCCAGAAATCCTGTATAGATTCCATCTGGACGAAACCCCCGTTTCTCCCACTCATCCATAATCGCATCCATATGCTGTGTATAATCGTCACAATAATATGAGGCATATCCGGTTTGATTACTAAGAATTGCTGTAGGAAGAGGACAGGCCTGCACACCCATGGCAGAGATCACTGGAATGGCTGCTGTCAGAGAACATTTTCCAAGTCCGGACAAATCATTTAAAACGGCTATTTTTTTCAATATTTAATTTCTCGTAACTGCAAAGGTATGAAACAGCTACGATCTCTCCTTGTATTTTTTTTCATTGTGATATAGAATATCACCTAAGTGTATCTTAATAAATATCCAAATTTAATTATTTTTAAGAGGACAGCTATGATTCAATTAGATAGAAAAGAAACAACTGATCATTTATATCTGGAAGTGTACCGATATTACCGTGACCTGATTCAAAACGGTAAAATGCTGCCAGGCAGCAAAATGCCTTCCCTGCGAAAATGTGCCCAGGAATTGAAATTAAGCAGAACTACCATAGAAAATGCTTATCTTCAGCTGGCTGCAGACGGATACATCCTTGCCAAAGCCCAAAGTGGATACTATGTAACTGAAATCTCTGTTCATCAACGCCAAAAGGCCAGTTCCAGGTACAGCCAGAGCGTAAATATCCGGTTTGACTTCTCCTCTGCAGGCGTAGACAGAGAAAGCTTCCGTTTCGACCTTTGGAGCAGGTATATCAAAAGTGCCCTGCGGCAGGATCAGCGAATGCTGACCTACGGCGAAGTACAAGGGGAGCAGGATCTCAGACAGGTGCTGGCTGACTACATAAGACATCGCCGGAATATTCAATGCTCCCCCGATGATATTGTGGTAGGTGCCAGTGTGCAGTGTCTTCTTCAGGTACTGTGCCCGCTTCTGAAAAGCAGGTACCACTCTGTTTCTTTTCCTAATCCCTCCTTTGTACAAGGATCTACCATATTTCAGGATTTTGGATTTCAGCTCCATTACAGGGATAAGAACAGCCAGGTCATCTACGTATCCCCGGCTCATATGACCAAATGGGGAGAGATCATGCCCGTTTCCAGACGCCTGGAGCTGCTTGAGTATGCAAGCCAGCGAGAAAGCCTGATTATAGAGGATGATTATGAAAATGAGTTTGTATATCTGCAAAAGCCAACGCCCTCCCTGTTTGGTCTTTCCGGCGGACAGAATGTAGTATATATTGGCTCTTTTTCCAGACTTCTCCTTCCTTCCATCCGGATCAGCTTTATGGTCCTTCCCCCATCTTTGTTGGATGCTTACCGAAAAAAAGCTGATTTTTACAATCAGACAGCCTCTAAAGCAGAGCAGATCGCTTTGTGCCAATTTATCAGAGACGGACATCTTGCTTCCCAGACCAGAAAGCTGAAACGATTATATGCCCAAAAAGGAAAGCAGCTGTGCCAGATACTTTCCACAGTTTTCGGCAAAGAATACAGCATAAAAATGGGGCCTGCAGGCACAAGCCTTGCCCTGACTCTACCCTGTGTGGTAAGTACCGATGTTGTTCGCAAAGAAACAGAAAAAAAAGGTCTTCGTATCCCTGTGCTGTCTGAAACGGCAGATACAAAAACCTTCCTGTTATCCTATTCAGCTATGGAAGTCCAGGATTTTCTCCCGGCTTGTCATATACTGAAAGAAACCCTGCAAAGTCTTTCAGTCTCTTGAATTATTGATCATATATAAAAGAGCGTTCACAATACAGGCTGCAATATTTGAGCCGCCCTTTCTTCCCTGGGCAACGATATAGGGAACCGGAGCTTTCATGATCAGCTCCTTTGACTGGACCACATTTACGAATCCTACCGGAACACCAATGATCAGCTCAGGTTTTAAGAAGCCATCTTCGATCAGTTCATACAGCCTTACAAGAGCTGTAGGTGCATTCCCAACAGCAAAGATCAGCGGCTTTGAAAGGCCTGCTGCCTTGTCCATACTTGCAGTGGCACGGGTGGTGCCGTTTTTTTTAGCATTCTGTGCCACATCCTCATCTGACATAAAGCAGTATACTTCTCCGCCATACCGTGCCAATGCCTTTTTATTGATCCCGGCTTTTGCCATCTGGGTATCTGTTACAATACAGGCTCCGTTTTTGATTGCATCCAGGGCATGCTGTACTGCCCCTTCTGAAAATTTCAGATTCTGAGCATAATCAAAATCCGCACTTGTATGGATACACCGTTTAACGATCAGCTCTGTTCCAGGAACCAGCTGCACATCCCCAAGCTCTGAGGTTATGATCTCAAAGCTCCTTTTTTCGATATCCATAGGCTTAACATTTTCCAGTTCCACCTTTATCATAAATTACACCCCTTCTTCCAATATGCTGTATATTTTCTTCATGTCCAGATGCTTTCTAAGCTCCGCAGCCAGGATGTTATACTGTGTTTCCTTAAAGGCAGCAAAATCAATGCCTGTCATAGAAGATACATCTATCCCTTTTCTTTCTCCAAGGATCCGGATCAAAGTCTCCACAACTTCCTCTTTATCAAACACCCCATGTACATAGGTTCCACATACATTTTCATGAAAAGCACCTTCTATCTTTGTTTCTTCCGGCTGATTTCCGGCCACCATCAGCTTTGTTGCGGGCAATATCCCCTCTTTTCTTACTGATTCTCCCATATGGATCTCATAACCTTCCAGGCTTACTCCTGACAATGCAGCAAAGATACCTGGCATTGGAAGAAACTGCCCTGTAACACGGGTTCTTGTTTTTTGACTGGCAAATACTGTATCCATAGGTAAAAGACCCATACCCCGGATTTTTCCGCCAGCCTCCACATGATAAGGGTCACTTAATGTATCTCCCAGCATCTGGTATCCTCCGCAGATCCCAAATACGATACAGCCTGCAGCTGCAGCCTTCAGAACAGCTGCTTCCAGACCGTTTTCCCTCATCCACAGCAAATCTTCCATTGTATTTTTCGTTCCTGGAAGAATGATCATATCCGGATTCTTCAGTTCAGACACATGCTGTACATAACGCAGGGATACCCCTTCTACACTTTCAAAAGGATTAAAATCCGTAAAATTGGAAATCCTGGGCACACGGATCACTGCAATATCGATCAGACCTGCCGACTGCTTCCTGTCAAACCGTTCCGTCAAACTGTCTTCATCCTCCACCTGGATATTCATGTACGGGGCAACTCCTACCACCGGGATATGGCTTCGCTCCTCCAGCATTTTTACACCAGGATCCAGAATGGTCTTGTCTCCCCGGAATTTGTTGATGATCAGCCCCTTTACCATATCACGCTCAGAAGGCTCCAGAAGGTCTACAGTACCGATCAGCTGGGCAAACACACCGCCCCGGTCGATATCTCCTACAAGAAGCACTGGTGCTTTTGCCATTTTAGCCATTCCCATATTAACAATATCATCATTTTTCAGATTGATCTCTGCCGGACTGCCTGCGCCTTCGATCACAATAATATCATATTCATCAGACAATTCCTGATAAGCCTTCATAATGTCCGGCACCAGCTTCTTTTTGTATTTAAAATAATCCCTGGCGCTCATAGTCCCCAGTACTTCTCCGTTTACGATCACCTGGGAGCCCACATCATTGGTAGGCTTTAAAAGGATGGGATTCATCTTTACAGAAGGACGGATCCCTGCTGCCTCTGCCTGCATCACCTGGGCTCTGCCCATCTCCAGACCTTCCTCAGTGATAAAGGAATTCAGTGCCATATTCTGTGATTTAAAGGGGGCCACCAAATATCCGTCCTGCCGAAAGATCCGGCAAAGTCCAGCTGCAAGAAGGCTTTTTCCTGCATTTGACATGGTTCCCTGTATCATAATCGCTTTTGCCATATTTCCTCCAATGCTTTTACCAGTATTTCATTCTGTACATGCTTTTTCACGGCAATCCGGTAATATCCCTTAGAAAGACCGGGATAATTGCTGCAATCCCGGATCAGCACTTTTTTTTGCAGGCAGGCCTGAAAAAGGTCCTCAGGGCCCTTAAAAAACAGATAATTGGCCATCGATGGATATACCTTAAGTCCTAGCCTGGTAAGTCTCTCCCTTAAATATGCTTTTTCCTTAAAAACCAGCTGTCTTCCGGCCTCCACATATGAATTTTCCAAAAGAGCTGCCATCCCTGCTGCCTGGGCTGGTGTGGAAATATTCCATGGCTGATTTTCTTCTGTCATTTTTTCCAGCAGCCTTGTATTTGCGCAAAGCCCATACCCAAGTCTTAAACCTGGCATCGCATACCTTTTGGTAAATGCCTTTATAATAAAAAGATTCCTGTAGTCTCCCAGTACTTTCTTCAGCGTATAAAGTGCCGGCTCTTCCACAAAATCAAGGAAGCATTCATCCACTACAAGAAAAATATCCAGTTCCCTGCACCTTTTCAGTATCTCCATAAGAAGGCATTGATCCATCAGAACACCTGTAGGATTATTAGGATTGCACAGAAAAACAATATCCAGCTCCGGCCGGAGAGCTTTCAAAAAATCCCTTTTAACTCGAAAATCTTCTTCCTCTTCCAGCCAAAAATGATCCACCTCACATCCCACACCTTGCAATGCTTGTTCATATTCTGCAAAGGAAGGACCTGTGACCAGCGCCTTCTTTGGCTTTCCTGCCCTGCACACAGAAAAGATCACCTCAGCTGCCCCATTGCCGCAGATGATCCAGTCAGGATCTACCTGCTCATATTTTCCGATTGCCTCTTTCAAAGGCTGATAGCCTACCTGTGGATACTCATAGATTCGCTCCAAACTATCCCTTGCCGCAGCCTTTACACTTTCTGGTGTTCCCAGCGGATTACAGTTTGCTGAGAAATCCAGGCAATCCCTGTAATGATAAACATCTCCGCCATGCACATGATTATTCATCTGTTCCTCCAAATCTTCAGGCTAATCTAATCAGAAATCCAAGCACTGTAAAAACTGCCATTCCAAGAACAGCAGTCCCATACAGGATCCGGTTTGCCCTTGGAATATCTTCGTATTCTACAGTCCTGTCCGGATCACCTATAGTGGGCTTTTCATACAGCTTTCCAAAATAAAACGCATTGCCTGCCAGCTGTACACCCAGGGCTCCTGCCATAGCCGCTTCGGTCTGGGCTGAATTGGGACTTGCATGATTGCGTCTGTCCCTTCGGTAGATCCTTGCTGCATTCTTCCAGTTAAAGCCGGTCAGTCCACTTGCTGCTACCATCAGCCATCCGGAAAGCCTGGCCGGGATAAAATTAGCCACATCATCCAGCTTTGCAGCACATCTGCCAAAATACAGATACTTGTCATTTTTATAACCAACCATAGAATCCATAGTATTGATGCCTTTGTACAAAAACATAAGCGGTGCACCGCCAATAGCCATAAAAAGCATAGGTGCGATCACTCCGTCAGAAGCGTTTTCAGCCACTGTTTCCACAGCCGCCTTTGTAACTCCTGTATCACTTAAGCTTTCCGTATCCCGTCCAACGATCATGGAAACCGCATATCTGGCTTCATCCAGGGTGCCGTTTACCAGTCTGTCATACACCTTCATGCTTTCCTGCTTCAGTGATCTGGCTGCAAGAAGCTGATAGCACCAGAAAGTTTCAAGAAGGAAAGCAGCCACAGGTACATACTTATATAATATATAAAGAATGGCAAAGGGCAGAAAATAACAGACTGCACATACCATAAAAACCATCACGATCCCTGCAGTCAGAAGTCCGCCTGGAGTATCCGGAAAAATCTTCCGAAGTCTTTTTTCCAATGCACTGATCAAATCACCGATCCAGCATACCGGATGTCTGATCCAGGATGGATCTCCAAAGATCAGATCCAGAACGAATCCAAGGGGAAGTGCAAGTATTCTCAGCATTTTCATTGATCTCCTTTGTTTTTCAGGGATTTTTCCTGGCGGAAGGCAAGGCACCTTTCAAGAAAGGCCTGTGGTATCCGTGGATTTCCATAATAATACAAATGAGGAAATCCTGCAAGTATTCGGTCACTGCCCCAAATACATTCCCAGCCTCTTAAGCTTTCCGGTTTTGATGCATGAAAGGCTTCTCCACAGCTGTTGGAATCAAAATAATGAAATTCATGGGCAGGTATGCTTCCCAGATCCGTATGTCCAAGCACAGAAAGCTTCTGTTCCAGAGTAATATAGCCAAACCTGGTAAGCCTTGGTGTTCTGTATGCCTTTCCTTTTATCACATCTGCCATCTGATAAAGCTTCCCATCCATACCTTCCATCTGCTGATGCAGGTACATAAAGCCTCCACATTCTGCAAGAACCGGCATTTGATCATAAATGGCTTCCCGGATCTGCTGACGCATTTCCTGGTTTTCCTCCAGCTGCTTACCATACAGTTCCGGATAACCGCCGTACAGTAAAAGTCCCTGTATATCCTTCGGAAGCTTCTTGTCATGAATTGGTGAAAATGGCACCAGTTCTGCTCCCATTTGCTGAAGAAGTCTGAAATTATCCTCATAAAAGAAACAGAAGGCTTCATCCTTTGCCAGTCCGATCCGAAGCTTCTTTTCTTTCTTTGGTAAACTCCATCCAAAAGAAGGATCCACTTTTTCCAGTTTATCTGGTACATCAATCTTTGATGCTTCCACGGCAAGCTTCAGGATCTCATCAATCTCCAGGGTATCATTCAAGATCTGGGAAAGCCTGTAAAGCCGCTGTTTCAGTCCTGGGATCTCCTCTGGAAGGATCAAACCAAGATGACGGCTTTCAATCAGGCAGTCCTCCACCCTTGGCACATAGCCAAGAACCTGGATCCCCAGCTGTTCCTGAACCAGTTTTTTCATCCTTGGATACAGCATGGCCGACATCTGGTTAAAGATCACGCCTTTAATGTGGCTGTTCTTTTTATATTCCAGAAACCCTTTGATGTAGGCAGCCAGAGAAACACTCATTCCTTTGCTGTTTACGATCAGGATCACCGGAGTATCCGTAATATCTGCCAGATCATAAGCACTGGCTTTTGTGGTCGTGCCTGCCACTCCGTCATAATATCCCATAACGCCTTCCATAACAGCCAGATCACAGTCCTTTGCATTTTCCTGAAGCAGATATCTGGTAACATATGGAGATGTAAAAAAGGTGTCAAGATTTCTGGATTTGGTACCGATCACCCTGCTGTGGAACATGGGATCAATATAATCAGGCCCGCATTTAAAGGAAGCTGCTCTGATCCCTCTGTTTACAAGCACCTGTAAAAATCCGCAGGTGATCAGGGTTTTTCCGCTTCCGCTAGCCCCTGCTGCAAAAAGGATCCTGGGGATCTTCATTTCTTTTCCTCCCTCTTCTGACAGGTGATGATATAAATAGGATTTTCTCCCATCATCATATGGTAACGTCCAATTTCTTTGGATCTTGCAGCGCTTATCTGCACAATGTCTGTTTCTGTAAACTGCTGATTCTTTATCACCTGCAAAGCCTCCCCTACGGTTTCCAAAGTAATACAGTTGATCACGATCCGTACTTCCGGATTCTTTTCCATAAGCAGATCTACGATCTGGGAAAGATTTCCTGAAGAACCTCCGATAAATACATGGGTAGGTGCAGGCAGACTTTTCAGAGCCTCCGGTGCTTCTCCCTTGATCACTTCCAGGTTGTCTGCTGCAAATTTCATTTTATTTTCAAGAATCAGATCTGCTGCCTCATCCTTTTTTTCGATTGCATATACTTCTCCATCAAAGGCCCTTAAAGCCATTTCCACAGACAGGGAGCCTGTACCTGCCCCCACATCATAGCATATGGCATCCTTTGGCAGCTGAAGCTTGGAAAGGGAAACTGTACGGATCTCTTCTTTTGTCATTGGCGCCTTGCCACGGATAAATTCCTCATCCCGGATACCATGCACCAAAAGCATAGGCTTTGCCTTCGGATTACAGGCGCAGACCACACATAAAGCATCCCCTTCATATCCGATCAGCTCTCCTGCTGTTTTTGCAAATATTTTTTCCTCAGGATAAGAAAGCTTCTCTCCTACATACAGCATCACATCTGACATGCCATAAGAAACCAGCTTTGCAGCCAGATTTCCGATTTCCCGGCCACTGCCAAGAATAGCAAAAACCTTTCGGTAATGGCAAATATAGTGGATCAGATTACAATTCTTTCCATGTGCGCTTAAAAGCTTTGCATCCTCCCAGGACATGTGGATCCTGGACATAAAATAAACAACTGAAGAAATCCCGCAGATCACCTGTGTGTCACTGCCAAGACCTTCCAGAAGCTTTTTGGCTCCACTGTAAAATCCCACATCTCCGGATAATACGATCAGAATATTTTCAAATTCCGGATGCTCTTCAATGTACTTCAGGATCGCTTCGCTGCGGTACTCATATACCACTTTCTGGCCTGGCATCCCTACACTGTCTGCCATCCTTCTGGCTCCGATCACAAGATCTGCTTCCTGAACTGCCCTTTTTCCCTGGATAGTAAGTGTTTCTTCAGAACCCATCCCAATCCCAAGCACAGTAACCTTTGGCTTTGCCAAAATCTGGAAACGCTTCTGCAAAAAACGTTTACATTCCAGAACAGTCAGCCCCTGCTCCTTTATGGGACGCCCAATAATCACCGGAACTGCATGGCAGTTTAAAGCCGCATCGATCTTTTCCTGAAAGCCTCCTGCCATCCCGGTATCCTTTGTGACAAGAAAATCACACTGAAACTGCCTGAGCATAGCTTCATTTAATTCTCTGGAAAAAGGCCCCTGCATACCGATCAGATGCTTTCCTTCAAATCCCATTTCCTTGCATGCACTGATTACGGAAGGAAGGGAAAGTACACGTGCGTACACCCGCTCCCTATAATCCGGAAGTCCTGTAAATGCTAAAAGCTCCTTGCTTCCTGTAGTAAGCAGAATATTTCCCCTGGTGCCTTTTAAATAATCCACAGCATCCTGAATGCTTTCTGTATAAACTGCCTGATCCTCATGTTTTCCCTGTGCCCGCAGGATCCGTACATACTCCGTATTTTTATTGTCACAGGCTTCCCGGATATTTTTCGTCACTTCTGCTGCATAAGGATGAGTGGCGTCCAGCACAAGTTCCGGAGACGTTTCCTGGATAAAGGCCTCCATCTGGCTTTCATCCATGCGACCTGCATGAAGCGCCACCCCTGGCAATTCCCCTGGGGAACGGGTGCCGTATTCGGTTGCTACAAGGGCGCATACAGAAATCTTCTGTTTTCCAAGGAACCTGCAAAGCTCATATCCTTCTGTTGTACCTGCAAACACAAGAACCTTATACATCTTTATATCCTCTTGGAGTTACCATTTTGCCGTTTATCACCTTTGTCTGAGAATTGCCAATAAATACAGTGGTAAACATGTCCACCTTTGTATCACGCAATTCTTTTAATGTCATGATCCTGGAGTTTTCCCCTTCTCTTGCAATATTTGACACGATCCCACACACTGTATCCGGGGATTTGTATGTCATCATCAAATCACATGCCTTCTGAAGATAATCATGGCGCTTATGGCTGGATGGATTATAAAGACAGATCACAAAGTCCGCCTGGGATGCGCCAAGAAGCCTTGCCTGGATCTTTTCCCAGGGGGTAAGAAGGTCACTTAAGCTGATCAGGCAGAAATCATGGATCAAAGGTGCTCCAAGCACAGAAGCTCCTCCAATGGCAGCAGTGACCCCGGGAATGATCTCTATCTCCACATCCGGATATCTTTCGCTGATCTCATAGATCAGTCCTGCCATACCATATACTCCTGCATCTCCACTGCAGATCATAGACACAGTCTGTCCCTTTTTTGCTTCCTCAAAAGCCATCACACACCGGTCCACTTCTTTTCTCATCGGTGTTGTCAGAAAGGCTTTATCACTAAAATGCTCTTTTACAAGATCGATATATACTGTATATCCAACGATCACATCACTTTGTTCAAGGGCTGCCACTGCTGCCCCGGTCATTTCCTGGTATGCGCCAGGTCCGATGCCTACCACATAGATTTTCTGTTTACTCAAAATGAATCCTCCGGTTTCCGGCTGCCAAAGCTGCTGTCACGCCACCTGCCGCCTGCTTTTTTTCTATCAGTACCCCTTCTTCCCCACTTGCAAGAAGGGCGCTTCTTTCACATACATTATCTACCCCTACCTGGGCTTTTACAAAGGATGAGGGTGTAAAATCCCCCTTCACAGCCTGCAGTTCCTCACTTGTATATACCTGGAAGGGAATCTTCCACTGCTCTGCTAATGCCACAAGGCCTGGCTCTTCTTTTTTGATATCAATGCTGGTCAGGGTCTTTACCCCTTCTTTGAAAATCCCGGTCTTTTTTAGGATCTCATTTGCTGCCTGAAGCACAGCTTCAGACTCTTTTCCCTTTCTGCAGCCCATGCCTAAAGCTACTGTTTTTGGTACTACATAAACGGTTTCCTCAAAAGGAGTATGCTCCTTATAAACCGTTACACTGATTCCCAAAAGCAGTCCTTTTTTCTTTGCTTCCTGCCTGTCTTTACAATAGACCAGTCCGGGCGGAAGACTTCCTTCCCATGGGAAATCGCTGAAAAATCCTGCTTTTTTCCCAGCAAGAAGGGCTGCTGACACTTCTTTAGCACCCTTCATATTGAAAATCCCACAGTCATTTTTCTTTGCAAAAACATCCACTGCAAAGCACTGATGAAGGTCTGTGGCAGTTGTTACTACCGGCATGGCATCCAGTATTTTGGCTGCTGTCCCAGCCAGTTCATTGGCCCCTCCCAGATGACCGGAAAGCAGTGAAATCACAAATCTGCTGCATTCATCCACTACCAGAACTGCAGGATCTGTTTTTTTGGATGCTACAAAAGGCGCAATACTGCGTACTGCAATCCCACAAGCTCCAATAAATATCACTGCCTGAGAATCCCCAAACCTGTCGCCGGTCCACTGACTACAAGACTCCTTTATTGAATCCGGCAGATATTTGCTTTTCTCCCACAGCTGTACACTGTGTCCCAGCTTTTCCAGGCCTTCTTTTAGGCGAAGCCCTGTACTTTCTCCTGTCAGGCTGTAGCATATCATGGCTATTTTCATTTCTTATCACCTGGACATTTCTCTTTTCGTTGATTATCTATTACATGGTTTTCGATGTACTAGTTGCTTCTCTGAATTCTGTTGTAAATCCCGGGTCATACAGCTTGGAACGGTCATACTTTGCACCCTTCACTGCATCTCCGATGATCATCAAAGCTGTCTTTGTAATATTATTTTCTTTTGCAGTTTGTGCCAAAGTTCCAACCGTACAAATGAATTTTTTCTCATCCGGCCAGGTTGCCTTGTATACAATAGCTGCAGGAGTTTCGGCTTCATATCCTCCCTCGATCAGACGGCGGCTTAATTCTTCCAGCATTCCTGTACTTAAAAAGATAACCATAGTTGCATGATGAGCAGCAAAAGACTGAATGCTCTCTCTTTCCGGAACCGGTGTCCTTCCCTCCATTCTGGTAATGATCACACTTTGTGATATCTCCGGAAGTGTATATTCCAGGTTCAGGGCACTGGCTGCTCCACAAAATGCACTGACTCCGGGACAATAGTCATAAGCGATCTTCTTTTCATCCAAAATATCCATCTGTTCACGGATAGCTCCATAAATGCAGGGATCTCCAGTATGCAGTCGGACCGTTGTTTTCCCTGCTGCTTCTGCCTTTTCCATCACAGAGATCACATCCTCCAGTGTCATTTTGGCACTGTTATAAATGGTGCACACATCCTTTGTATAGTCCAGAATCTGCGGATTTACAAGTGATCCTGCATAGATCACCACATCTGCCTCTTCCAGATACTGTTTTCCTCTTACTGTGATCAGATCCGCTGCTCCTGAACCTGCTCCAACAAAATGTACCATAGATCAGTCCTCCTTTTATGTGTTTGCTTTATGTGTTTGCTTTATGTGTTTGCTTTATGTATTTGCTTTATGTATTTGCTTTATCTTTTACAATGATCAGCGAATAATAGCCAGGATCATCCGGAATCTTTTCCACACTGTCAAAGATCTGCTCGTCTTCCATGCCACAGTTGCGGATCATCACCGCTTCTTCCCCCAGCTTTTGGATCTGCTGCCTGACTTCTTTCATCTTATGTCCTGCCTTCATCAGCACCTTTGTTCCCGGAAGCTTCAGCCCTTCCCGGATCTGATAGGAGGCCGGAAGCACATGAAGCTGCTGGCTTGTTTCTACCAGACCTGTATTCAGCCTTGCGCTGACTGCACAGAACGAAGGGATACCACTTATGATCTGTGTGTCATATCCCCGATCCGTTAGGATCCTATGTACATAAAGATATGTGGAATAAACAGTAGGATCTCCCAAAGTCAGAAAAGCCACCTTTTTCCCCTGCTCCAGAAGTGTTCCAAGAAGCTGTGCCCCTTTTTCATGATTTTCTTTCAGCTGCTTTTGGTCCTTTGTCATTGGCATAGGCACAGCAAGCAATTCTTTTTTCCTGATTCCTTCCCATGCACCGTAAACGATCCGGTAGGCAATGCTTTGCTCTGGGATTTCTCCAGGCACTGCCACCACATCTGCCTCTTTTATAATTCTTAGGGCTTTTAGCGTAAGCAGTTCCGGGTCTCCCGGTCCTACTCCTACCCCGTATAATTTTCCGGTCATAATTCTCCTTTATACTCCTTTTGAATCTTCTGGATCAGACAGGGAGCATCCTCTGTCATTCCCAGATAGCCATAAACATTAGAAAATACCACTGCTCCCAGAAGGATCTGATCATAAGAGCGGTGATTCAGATAAAACTGGATCCGTTTCATCACCTGCTCCATTGCAGGCTTTAAGATTCCGTTCTGTTCCAGGATCTGTAATGCCTCATCTGTAGTATTGCATTCCAGGATCTTACGGGCACACTCCAGATCAGACCCTGCACGGATCCCATTGGCTGCCAGTACCTCCATCCTTCCGTCTGCATTATGAGAATGGGTATTCATGATCCCTGCTGCCACCTTTACAAACTTCCCAATATGGGCCACAAAAAGAATGCCTTTTACTCCCATATCAATGGCCATATCAATAGTTTCCCCTACATAATTGCTGCATTTTATATTTTTTTCAAATGGCAGATCCATATGATTTTTCAAATATTCTGCGCCATAATTTCCAGGGGTTACAAGAAGATATTCCTCTCCCTGGGTAAAATGCTGTCTCATCTCCACACGAATGCTTTCGATAAGTGCTTTCTCGCTCATAGGCTCCACGATCCCACTGGTACCTAAAATGGAAATCCCGCCTTCTATGCCAAGCCTTGGATTAAAGGTTTTCTGGGCTGTCTTTTCTCCCTCAGGTACAGAAATGATGATCTTAAGACCACCTTCATAATCCCATTCCTGGGCAGCCTCTTCTGCTTCTTTTTTGATCATCGCCCGCGGAACAGGATTAATGGCAGCCTCTCCTATTTGCTGGGATAATCCTGGCTTTGTCACCCGTCCTACACCGATTCCCCCATCGATAAGGATTCCCGGAGTACTAATTTTTTCTGCCGAGGCATACACAAGGAGCCCGCTGGTGCTATCCGGATCATCTCCCCCATCCTTTCGGATCGCACAGGATGCCTTGTCTTTGTCAATACAAATATCCTCAGGAATCAGAGAAAGCCGGATCCCTTTTGGCGTCATAATCGATACCTCTTCCACCTTTTTCCCGGACAGAAGCATCTTTACTGCAGCCTTTGAAGCCGCAGCTGCACAGGAACCTGTGGTATATCCAAAACGCATTTTCTTTTGTCCCTTAATGACGTAATAATCTTCCAGACCTGTTTTATGCATGCCTTTTCCTTTCCTGTGATATGATTCCTTCTTTGAAGCTATATTCAGCCTGTACGCTCTTATCTGATAACTTTTACACACCCTATACAACCTTATGTTTCAGCCATTTACGGCTGTGGAAACGCCAAATAAATACGATGCCGCGGATGGTCCAGTCTGTAAACATTCCAAACCATACAGCCAGTGGTCCCATGCCTATAACACGGATCAGAAATACACATAAACAGAACCGAAACACCCACATGCTTACACAAGAGGTGATCATAGAAAAACGCACATCACCGGCAGCACGCATTCCATATGCCGGGATAAAGGATACCACCCATACAAGCGGCTTGACCACTGTGATCCAGGCCATCATCTGAAAGCACATCCTTGCACTTTCCGGCTCCATACCGCCAAGAATGGTGATAGGCTTTGTAAGGGCAAATACCAGAAGGCAGCATCCAATGATGATCATCTCAGCCACACAGCTCAGTTTCTTCACATAATAAACAGCCTCATCTTCCCGGCCTGCTCCGATACATTCTCCTACAATGGTCATCAGCCCGATCCCAACTCCCATAGCTGCCGTACCATTTAACATCTCCAGATTGTTAGTCATTGCCTGGGCTGCGATAGCTGTTGTACCAAGCGTGGAAACCGTAGACTGTATAGCAAGCTTTCCAAGCTGAAACATACTGTTCTCAATCCCGGAAGGAATCCCAAGTCCCAGGATCCTGCCGATCAATTTACGATCCGGACGTATCTTCAGATAATCCCTGACTACAATAGGCTGTCTGTCCTTCCTTAACTGCCAAAGTACAACAACTGCACAGAAGATCCTTGAAACCAGGGTTGCAATGGCAGCTCCTGCCACCCCCATATTAAATCCCCAGATCAGTATCGCATTGCCAACAATATTCATCACATTGGAGATTACTGAAATGATCAGTGGCCCTTTTGTATTTTCCTGTGCTCTGAAAATAGATGCACCAGAGTCATACAGTGCAATAAAAGGATAGGAAGCTGCTGAAAACAGAAAGTAAACAGAAGATGCTTCCATAACATCTGCATCTACTTTTCCAAAGATAAAATGAAGCAGAGGATCTTTAAAAAGAAGGCACAAAATAGTAACAGCAGCCGAAATGGACAGTATGATGAATAATACCTGTCTGGCTGATTTATTTGCCCTTTCATAATTACGCTGTCCCATATACTGAGCACAGATAATGGTTCCTCCTGCTGCAAGTGCAGAGAATGCCTGGATCAACAACACATTAATGGAATCCACAAGAGAAACTGCAGAAATAGCTGCAGATCCTACATTACTCACCATCATGGTATCAGCCGTACCCATAAAGGAATTCAACAGCTGTTCCAGAATGACCGGTACCAGAATGCTTTTTAACATTTTATTTGAAAAAAGATGTTTCTGCTCCATATATACTCCCTTTCCCTCTAATGAAGCTTTGTATTGACTGTCTTTTATCCTGAAGTCTTGTTATTTCTTTCTGAAAATGCTATGATTCTGTAATTAAAAAATCATTTAGAAAGGTAACCTTATGTGTCGTACCCTTACATATTCTGTTACAGACAAAGATGCAGGCGTAGAGATCCTTGATTTCCTGCGAAGCCATGGCTTTTCTCGCCATCTTCTGTCCTCGATGAAAAATGACCCAGGCTGCATCCGTCTGAATGAAGACCGTGGCTTTGGTCATACCCTGTTAAAAGAAGGGGATATACTTACCATCCTCCTTCGGGAAATGGATCCTCCATCTCTGATCTCTCCTGTAAAAATGGATCTGCAGATCCTTTTCGAGGATCAAGACCTGCTTGTTTTAAATAAACCTGCAGATATGCCGGTTCATCCATCTGCAGGCAATTATGAAAATACCCTGGCTAACGGAGTTTCTTATTATTTTGCTTCCAAAGAGCAGCCCTTTGTATACCGTTGTATCAACCGTCTGGATCGTGACACTTCCGGAGTCCTTGTGCTTGCCAAAAATGCTCTCAGTGCAGCTGTACTGTCCCAGCAGATGAAAGCCCGGCAGATCAAAAGAACGTATCTTGCCATTGTCACAGGGATCACACCCGAACATGGCACCATAGATGCTCCCATTGCCCGCGAAAACGGATCTGCCATTACCAGAATTGTGGACTTCCAAAATGGAGAAAAGGCGGTAACGCACTATGAGCGCCTCGCTGTCCATGCAAAGCGCTCACTTCTTGCTCTCCGACTGGACACAGGCCGGACACATCAGATCCGGGTCCACATGAAATATCTGGGCTTCCCTCTGCCAGGAGATTACTTATACAATCCGGACTACCGGATCATCCACAGACAACCGCTCCACTCCTATCAGCTGGAATTCACCCATCCTGTGACCGGTAGTCCCCTTTTATTTACTGCACCTGTTCCACAGGACTTTGCGTCTGCCTTTACAAAGGAACTGTCATGACCAATGATACAATCCCCGGCTTCTGCCAGATGAATCATTTATTTTTGTCATAAATGATCATCAGCCCCTTCAAAAGAAGATCCTCATCCAGAACGATCTTCTTTTTGCAATAGGGAACTATCTTTTTGGAAAGGCCGCCGGTTGCCACTACAAAGGGTTCTTTCCCAAGTTCCTCTCCGATTCGCTCCACGATCCCGTCCAAAGCAGCGGCATTGCTGTAGATCACACCGCTTTTCATACACTCAATGGTGTTTTTCCCAATGATCCTTCTAGGTGCGTCAATACTGATCCCACTAAGCTGGGATGCTCGTGCAGTGAGGGCATCCAGGGAAATGTTGATTCCCGGAAAGATCATACCCCCTACATAATGCTTCTTCTCATCCACAACGCTTACTGTACTGGCAGTGCCCATATCGATAATGGCCAGAGGCAGCGGATATTCTGCAATCCCTGCCACAGCATTTGCCACCAGGTCTGCCCCCAGTGAGCCGGGGTTATCCATCATAATATTCAGTCCTGTTTTCACGCCAGGGCCTAATACCATCACTTCTTTTTTCAGGATCTTTTCAGCAGCCAGCTTCACTGCGTTGGTGATCTGAGGCACAACAGAAGAAATAATGCATCCTTCAATGTCATTCTTCTTAATGTGGTAAATGTCCAGAAGCGTTTTAATGTCAACTGCATATTCCAATTCTGTTTTTGTTCTTACTGTAGAAAGCCTTTCAATAAAATAAGTCTTCTCCTTATCAATACAGCCGGCTACAATATTTGTGTTGCCAATATCGATTGCAAAAATCATGTTTCCTCCTGGTTACAGCCTTACGGCATCTCTTTTTACTGCTTCTGTGCCCTCAGTTGCTGTGCCGGGAAGCAGTCTTGCTTTATAAAGTGCAGCGCCTACCATTCCGGTGATCACAGTAGAAGAGATCATCTCACATACAGCATTAATTCCAACAAATGAGCAAATAAACACAATCACATTCTGGCCGCCCATCAGTCCCTGTATATACTCACTGTTGCCAAAAAGGACAACCAGCATTGTCATGAAAAACAGAGTATTAAGAAATGCGGAAAAGAAGCCTGTTACAGAGCAAGAAAGGTAAACATTCTTGGATTTCTTACGGGTTCCTCTGAAAATATATCCAAGAAGAATACCATCCAGAAATCTTGGTACAAATCTCTGAATAATAGCCAATGCAGGATTTATGGCAAAAAGTGTAGCACCCATGGCACTGGAGCCGCCAACGCCTATACACTGCAGACAGCTGGTAATACCAAACACTGCCCCTGCAACAGCTCCGCCTGCAGGCCCAAGTACAATGGCACTGATAGCTACCGGAATCACATTAAAGGTAATGGCAAGCGGGCCGATATTCAGATACCCAAGGGGTGTGTAGGCCATAAGAAGCAGGATGGCGATCATCAGGCCAAGCATAGTGATTTGTGATGTTTTCAGTTGATTTTTCATTTTGTCCTCCTTGTTATCGTTCCCTTTTCGGGATACAATACGGTGCTGGATCTGCGGATATTATGAATTTGTCCGCATCCTTTGGTTAATCAGTTACCTCCTGGTTCATAATCTCCAGGATCTTATCCAGGATCTTTCCGGCTGCATCCTCCTTGCTCATCAGCGGGAGTGATACTTCCTCATCCTGTGTAATCAGAGTCAGCACATTGGTATCTCCCTGGAATCCGGCTCCTGCCACCTTCACATTATTGGCAGCTACCATATTCAGGTTCTTCTTCTTTAGCTTGGCTCTGGAATTACTGAGCATATCGCGGGTTTCCATAGAAAATCCGCACAAAAACTGCCCGGGCACCTTATGCTCACCCAGGTATTTCAAAATATCCCTTGTTCTTTTTAGCGGAATGGACATCTGGTCATCCTGTTTTTTGAGCTTGTCCTCACTTACTGTAGCAGGGCAATAATCAGCTACTGCTGCAGCCTTGATGATAATATGCTGGCTGTCACTGATACTGGTCACAGCCTCATACATATCCTGGGCAGTTACAACAGGAATCAGCTTTACAAAAGCCGGAGGCTTAATGGCAACCGGTCCGCTGACCAAAGTTACCTCCGCTCCCCTTAGCATAGCTGCCTTTGCAATGGCATATCCCATCTTGCCAGAGGAATGATTCGTAATATAGCGTACCGGGTCAATGGGCTCCTGGGTAGGTCCTGCTGTTACCAGAACCTTCTTTCCTCTCAGATCCTTTGCTGCACCGATCTCCTGTAAAATATAAGAAAGAAGCGTCTCAGGCTCCGGCATCTTGCCTGCCCCTGTATCCCCACATGCCAGATGTCCTACTGCAGGATCGATCACAGAGTATCCATAGCCTGCAAGAATCTTTAAATTATCCTGCACAATGGGATTCTCAAACATATTGGTATTCATTGCTGGGGAAATAAATTTCCTGCATCTGCACGCCAGAATCGTAGTGGTAAGCATATCATCTGCAATGCCATGGGCCAGCTTGCCGATCACATTCGCACTTGCCGGTGCGATCATCACCACATCAGCCTTCTTGGCAACAGATACATGCTCCACAGAAAACTGAAAATTCCTGTCAAAGGTATCCACAAGACATTTATTTCCTGTAAGTGTTTCAAAAGTAATAGGATTTATAAAATTACATGCATTCTTTGTCATAAGCACATGTACATCTGCATGAAGCTTTACAAGCGCACTGGCAAGATATGCGATTTTATATGCAGCAATGCTGCCTGTCACTCCCAGAAGCACAGTTTTGTCTTTTAACATGGAAATAAATCGTCCTCCTCTGTAAAATTTCGATATGATGGTGTTACTGTACACAGGTAATATCCTGATTTATTATACGGCAGGGATTAATGGATTGCAATGGAATTTTTTTTACCCATTTGGTAAAATAGAAAAAAAAGAGCAGTGAAACCATATTGAGAAAGGAATGATCACCATGAAAAATATACAGATCACCGGCTGGTGCAGCCGTTTTATAGAAGAGCAGGTACAGGAAGGAGACCTGTGCATAGATGCCACAGCAGGAAACGGCTCAGATACCCTTCTTCTTTCCAGACTTTGCGGAAGTACAGGCCATGTACTTGCCTTTGATATCCAAAGAGACGCCCTGGATCACACAAAGGAAAAGCTTTTGAAAGAAAGTCCCTTTCAGAACTGCAAATGCATCCTGGATTCCCATTCCAACATGGAAGCATATGCATCCCCAGATACAGTCAGCTGCATTGTATTTAACTTCGGCTATCTTCCAGGTGGGGATCATACCATATCTACAAGGATAAAAACAAGTATGCCCGCTCTTTCTTCTTCGCTGAAGCTTCTGAAAAAAGGCGGGCTTTTGTCTCTTTGTATCTACAGCGGGGGAGATACAGGCTTTGAAGAGCATGATGCTATCCTTAGCTGGCTGAAAAGCCTTGATCCCCACTGTTATCTTGTTATCAAAAGTGAATTTTATAACAGGCCCAATCATCCGCCGGTGCCTGTGCTGGTGATCCGGCTGAAATAAACGGATCAGTCCCGGAAGATCAGTCCAGAACCTTGATGTACTCGATCACAGGCTGCTGGTCTGCCGGGATGGTGCCATTGTCGTCTGTAGGCTTGGCATCTTTGCAGATGGCATCTACCACATCCATACCAGAGGTAACTTCTCCGAATGCAGCATAATCTCCGTCCAGGAAGGTGCTGTCTGTCTGCACGATAAAGAACTGTGAGCTGGCACTATCCGGATCACTGCTCCTTGCCATAGAGATCACGCCTCTCTTATGGGAGATGTTATTCTCCACCTTGTTGTTCTTGAACTCCCCTTTAATGGTCTGATCAGAACCGCCGGTACCATTGCCAAGAGGATCTCCCCCCTGGATCATAAAGCCGTCCATGATCCTGTGAAAGGTAAGTCCATCATAAAAATTCTCCTGTACAAGCTTAATAAAATTAGTTACTGTAATAGGAGCTGTATCTGCATCCAGTTGTACATCGATGGTGCCATAATCCTTTACCTTGATCTCCACATCATGAGTACCGGTAAGGGACTTGCTTACATCCAGTGTAACTGCATCCTCTGAAGATCCAGTATCTGCCGCTTTCTCCGGCTCCTGGGAGGTTTCTTCTGCAGCATCTTCTGCATCCTCTACAGGCTGTCCGCTCTGGCCTTCCTCCTGGCTGCCCTCCTGTACATCTTCTGTATCAGAACCATCAGAAATACCAGCCTCCTCTGCATCCTTTTCTGTTCCCTGCTGCTCTTCAGACGCAGTCTTTGCGTTTTCCTTATTATCTGTGTCTTTGTTTCCACACCCTGTGAACATGCAGGCTGAAAGCACTGCTGCACAAAGCACTGCAAGATATTTACGTTTCATATTCATTATGCCTCCCAGATTACTTTTATTATATTATAATGACTGTTTTCTTGTACTCTTATCGAATCCGATCAGGAAAGCCTACTTTTCTCTGAACCTTACGCAAAGTTTTTGTTGCATAATAGTTTGCCTTTTCTGCATTTTCCTTGATAACAGAATCAATATATGCCTTATCCTTTGAAAGTCTGGCGAACTCATCCTGAAGCGGTTTCAGCACACTGACAACAGCTTCTCCAACTGCAGGCTTGAAGTCTCCATATCCCTTACCCTGGAATTCCTTCACTGTTTCATCCGGTGTTTTACCTGTGCATGCACTGTAAATATCGATCAGATTCTTGATTCCCGGCTGCTCATCCCTGTACAGGATACATCCTTCTGAGTCTGTAATTGCACGTTTGCACTTTCTCATAATAGTATCCGGATCATCCATCAGATAAATGCTTCCATTCGGGTTCTCATCAGATTTGGACATCTTTTTGGAAGGATCCTGAAGGCTCATGATCTTTGCACCTACCTTGCCGATATACGCTTCCGGAATTGTAAATACATCGCCGTAAATATTATTAAAACGCTCTGCAATGTTTCTTGTAAGTTCAAGATGCTGCATCTGGTCAATCCCCACCGGAACCACATCTGCCTGATACAGAAGAATATCTGCTGCCATCAGTACCGGATATGTAAAAAGTCCGCTGTTAATATTATCCGCATGTTTGGCTGCTTTGTCCTTGAACTGAGTCATACGGTTTAATTCTCCCATATAGGTAAAGCAGTCCAGGATCCATGCCAGTTCTGCATGACCGGACACGTGAGATTGATAATAGATGCAATTTTTCTTTGGATCCAGTCCTGCAGCAATATAAAGGGTAAGCAGATTCCTGGCTCTTTTGCGGAGCACTGCCGGATCCTGGCGTATGGTAATAGAGTGCATATCTACCACACTGTAAAAGCATTCATATTCATCACATAAAGTCACCCAATTCTTCAGGGCACCCAGATAATTACCCAGAGTAAGATTTCCTGTTGCCTGCATGCCGCTGAACAACACTTTATTTCCGTCGATCATAATGATTTCTCCTTCTTTTTTCATTCCTAGTCAGTTTAGCATTCTGTCACATTAAAGTCAATGTTGCAGTTATTTTTTATCTGCCGCTTATATCTACAGATGATTTTTATCTGGTCTTTTATCTGCCAGCTGTTTTATATTGCAAAACTGTTTTTTTCTGTTAAAATTAAAAAAGACAGTGTACAGCCTGTTATCATTTAAATCGAAAGAGAGGATCTGACATGGAAAAAATAACCAGTTTTACCATAGACCACATCAAATTGCAGCCTGGAGTATATGTATCCAGGAAAGACAAAGCAGGTGACAGCGTGATCACCACCTTTGATATCCGTATGACTTCCCCTAATGAAGAGCCTGTAATGAACACTGCTGAGCTTCATACCATCGAGCACCTGGCTGCTACTTTTTTAAGGAACCATCCTGTATTTGGTCCTAAGATGATCTACTGGGGACCAATGGGCTGCCGCACCGGCAATTATCTTCTTTTAAATGGAGACTACGAATCCAGGGATATTGTTCCCCTTATGATTGAAACCTTTGAATTTATCCGCGATTTTGAAGGAGAAGTACCTGGTGCTTCTGCCAGGGATTGTGGCAACTATTTGGATATGAATCTTGGCATGGCCAAATATCTGGCAAAGAAATATCTGGAGCAGGTGCTTTACGATATCCGCCCGGATCGTCTGGTTTATCCAAAATAATGTTTTATTACACAAAAAACGAACAGCACGGTCATCAAATGGCTGTGCTGTTCGTTTCTCAATTATTATTATTTTTGTAATGCTCTGTCTTATTGCTGCACAGTACCATCTGATACAGCTGCATCTCCCTGTGTACCGTCACTTACAGCCGCATTAGGATCCGCTGCTGCATTAGGGTCTGCTGCTGCATTAGGGTCTGCTGCCGCATTAGGATCTGCTGCCACTGCAGTCACATAATCTCCGGACGCATATAAGGTCTGTCCATTATAGTTCACTTCGATCCATCCATTATCACATACACCAGTGCTGGTAAGCTGGACCCCTGCGCCAACTCCTGTAACAAGCTCTGCATCTGTGCTTGCATCTGCACGAAGGTTCACTTCTGTATTGGTAGTATATACACCGTCCTGCTTGGTAACATTAACACCGCTTGCTGTCTGTACAATAACAGGCTCCGGAGTAGGTGTTACTTCTGGGGTAGGTGTCACCTCTGGAGTAGGTGTTGGCTCCGGAGTAGGTGTGATCTCCACAACTGTTACTGTTGAACCGGCTCCATCATCAAACCCACATCCTGGAAGCACAATAGCTGCTCCCAGTACAAGCAATGCCAATAATGTTTTTTTCATAATATATTTCCTCCTGACTCAGCTGCATGAATGCGCTGATTATTCACATATTAGTTATTAAAATTGTATTACAACTAATATACATGATTATTTCAGAATATGCAACCCATTTTCCCAAAAGATTCTTAGAGTATCATATCCTTTCAAACAGCACATCCACCTGACCGCCGCAGATCATTCCAAGATTTCCCTGTTCTGCATTGGACAGATTATAAGATACACATTCAGGAGAAACAACTTGTGTGCAATACCGGATCGCCTCATATTCTACCCTGCCGCCTCCAATGCTGCCCCAGGTCTTTCCATCATCCCCAACCAGCATTTTGCTTCCCACTCCTCTGGGAGATGAGCCAGATTTGCTTATGATAGTAACCATTACACCTGTTCGGCCGGCTTCCACTGCATGCTGTACATCCTCATCACAATATGCCATATAATGCTGGTTTTTCACCTTTACGATCTCCGCCATAATACTGACTGCGATCTCTGCCGGCATCTGCCCTCCCAGCGGCAGGCCAATGGGTGCATGGACTGACTCCAGCTGTTCCCTGGTATAGCCTTCATTTTCCAGATTCTCCATAGTGATCCGTACCTTAGTCCTGCTTCCGATCATACCAAGATAGGTATAGGGCCGATCCAGAATCTGCCGAACGCAGATACCGTCACCCACATGGCCTCTTGTAACGATCACATAATAAGCATTTGCATATGCCGGGATCCTTGCAGACAGTTCTTCAAAAGGAGCCGGTACCAGTACATCAGCATCGGGAAACCTGTCTTTTGTAAGAAATTCCTCTCTTTCATCCATAACAGTAACATGGAATCCTAGCATCTTACCTATCTTTGCTGTAGGACAGGATACATGACCTGCTCCAAGAAGGATCAGTCTTGGATTCTTCATGTAGATTTCCACAAAAAAAGATACTCCATAGATCTGCTTGATTCCGGTTTCCTCTATCTGATCTAATGCCTCTTCATAAGGGTGCCAGTTAAACCCGGGATCCGTCCCCTGCCATCCAAGGTCCGTCCTGTAAGCCTTCTGTCCCTGATGCTCTCCATCCAGGATCAAAACTGTTTTCAGTTTTCCCTGTTTTTCAAGTATATGGTATATTTCTCTATACATTTCCTGTGCCTCCGGCTATATGTGTTTTCAAGTCGAGCTGCTGTTACTCACCACCTGAAAGAGGTGGGAGTCTTCTCGACTGAGATTAAAATCTGCTATTATGCCAGCGCAAAGCCTTTAAAACCGAAAGCTGTTTTTATCCCTGTGGATATAAGTTCCCTGTTTTTCCCTGAGCAGCTTGCCGCCTGATACGCATAAGGTTCCTCTAAGGAAAACACTGTCAATCTCGCCATGAAGTGCAAAGCCTTCAAATGGGGTATTGTCTGTATTGCAAGCATGTGTCTTTGCTGAAATACTGCTTTCTTTTTCCGGGTCAAATATTACAATATCTGCATCGCTTCCCGGTGCAAGCACACCTTTTCTTGGGTATACACCATAAAGCTTTGCAGGATTTTCACATAACAGGCTGCACATCTGCTCCTGACTGATCCTTCCCATTCGTACTCCATAGGTGTACAGCAGGCTTCCTCTTGTCTGTATTCCCGGAAGCCCTCCTGGGATCTTTGTAAAATCATCCTTTCCAAGAGCCCTCTGCTCCAATGTAAAGCTGCAATGATCTGTGGCAACTGTCTGGATCTGTCCATTTGCCAGTGCCTTCCATAAGCATTCCTGATCTTCTTTTTTTCGAAGAGGAGGGGCACATACATATCTGGCTCCTTCAAAATCCGGCAGTGAATACTTACTATCATCTAGTAGCAGATAATGTGGACAGGTTTCCACATATACGATCTGTCCTCTTGCCCTGGCTGCCATAACTTCCTGATAAGCTTTCCGATTTGTAAGATGGACGATCATAACAGGTGCTCCAGCCGCTTCTGCGATTACCAGCAAACGGTGCACAGCTTCTGCCTCCATAGTATCCGGCCGCACCAACGGATGATTCTCAGGTCCCAGTCTGCCTGCTGCCTTTGCTTCCTGGGACAGTGCATCGATCACTTCTGCATTCTCGCAGTGTACTCCTGCAAAGCATCCTTCTTTATTTAGTTTCTTAATGATTTTGTAAATATCCCCATCCCCTACCATCATTGCCGGATAAGTCATATACAGCTTAAAGCTGGTGATCCCGGCATCGATCATATCCTGGATCTCTTTTTCTGTTTCTTCATTCCATTCCACGATAGACATATGGAATGAATAATCACAGGAGCATTTACCGTCTGCCTTTTTGTGCCATTTTTCCAGACCTTCTTTTAATGTATGGCCGCCTTTATCCTGTGACGCATAATCCACCACCATGGTGGTGCCTCCAAGAAGAGCCGCTTTTGTACCAGTTTCAAAATCATCCGCTGTAACAGTCCCCGCCACATCCAAGTCAAGATGAGTATGTCCGTCAATAAATCCGGGGAACAAAAGCTTTCCTGTTACATCTATAACGTTTGCCCCATCTTCCGGAAGTTTCTCTCCGACAGCAAGGATCTTCTCTCCATCTGTCAGTACATCTGCTTTCATTGACTTTTCTCCTGACACAACCGTTCCGTTCTTAAGTAAATATCTCATGGTGATACCTCCTTATCATTCAGGTTTTATGATTCCACTGTCCCGGGGACTGGCCCCATTATGAACATGTTGCCCTAAGGCATCATATCCGTTTGCTTCAATATAGCACTTTTGTACAGATTATTCCATACATATCCTTTAATTTTACAATTTTTTTTAGCTTTCCACATTTTTTTTGTGAAAATCCTTTTTATTTTTTTGCGCCTGTGATATACTATGATTACAGTATCAACAGGTCTGAGACCACCTGTGCATACACAAGGAGGACAAGCGACCATTTGCCTGGCAGCCGTAAAGGCACTAAGCAGTTACCATTATTTTATAGAAAGGGAGGCAGCTTTTATGGGACGTCTGACTGTCTTAAAACAAATCGCCCAGGATCTGGCTTCAGAATTCGGGCCTGACTGTGAGGTTGTGATACATGACCTGAAAACCAAGGATCCTGAACACTCTATTGTTTATATCGTAAACGGCCATGTTACAGGACGCAGCATTGGGGACGGGCCTTCAGATGCAGTGTTTGATGTAATTCGCAACCGGAACCGCAAAGGCAGCGAACCTTCTGACCACTCTGGTTATCTGATGAAAACCAGTGACGGCAAGATTCTGAAATGCAGCACATCCTATATCCGTGATGATGATGGATCTCTCCATTATGTATTTGGGATCAATTATGATATTACCAAGCTTACCATGATCGAGAATGCGCTCCACGCACTGATCACCCCGCAGAATAAGGAAGAAAATCCAAAGCAGATCTCTCACAATGTGAATGATTTGCTGGATCGCTTGATTGAGGAGTCTGTAGCACTTGCAGGCAAGCCAGTTGCATTGATGAATAAGGATGACAAAGTAAAAGCCATCCAGTTCCTAAATGATTCAGGGGCATTTCTTATTACAAAGTCAGGAGATAAGGTAGCCAATTATTTTGGCATTTCCAAATATACGCTATACAGCTATATTGATGTTAATAAGTAATTTTCCAAAGAAAAGGCCTGCGGCCTGGAAGAGATTTCACTTTTCTTCCAGAGCGCAGGCTTCTTTATATATTTCACAGGCGCCGCTGTTTACGCATCTTTTATAAGCACAGTCCATAAATGTCAGCTTTTTCTTTCCATCTGTGATCTCATATTCACAGCATACCGTATTACTTCCATTCATGGTCCTGCAAAATCCTGAAATAAATTCCTCTTCCACTTCTCTCCCCTCCTTGAAATTCCCTGTCAAAACAGCTATACTGTAATCATAAAACAACCCTATAAGGAGGCCATTATGAATCAGGAAATGTACGAAGAAGCAGTCCGCTCTAATATATTATCCAGACAGCTGATCGAAGAACTTCTCAACAGCCTGGACTATACCGGTATCTCATTCATCAATTCGACTATTGAAGTCCTAAAAGTAATCCGAACCCGTCTGGAACGTGGTGACAGGATCACAGATGAAGTATCCGGGATCACATATACCATGGACAGCTTTTATAATTTTGTAAAGGACCATTTTTCTTCTTATATCCTGAGCCAGGTTTTTGACGACCCGGCCCATGCAGAAAAAGTGTATTTTTCACTGGAGCCCTGCGATGGAGGTTATAATCTGGTCATGGCAGACTCTTCTCACAACAAGACTTATGAGTGGATCTCCTCCCTAAGCGAGCGGTTCTCCCTGGTGCATATGATCTCTACAGGGATCGTATATCTGAAGGACGTTAAGACCAATACATACCAGCCTTTCATCTCCGGCAACGGCAAATACTGCCGCTATGATAAAGAGTCCGGACATTTGGTAGAGCTTTAATCTTTCAGCTTGTGGATAAAGATCCCGCTGCGAAGCTTTGGCTCAAACCAGGTAGACTTGGGCGGCATCAGCTTACCCTCATCAGCGATCTGCATCAGATCCTCAACAGAGGTGGGATACATGGCAAATGCAATCCCACCTTCTTCTTTTGCCAGTTCTCCCAGCTGTTTCAGGCTTCGATTGCCTCCTACAAAGCGTATCCTGGGATCCCGCCTTTCATCTTTGATCCCCAGGACAGGTGCCAGCACTTTGTCATGAAGGATCTGCACATCCAACTGCCCCACAATATCCTTCTTTTCATATACATCCGGCCATGCCTTCAAATGGAACCACTGTCCGCCTATATACAGGCCGATGCAATGCTTCTCCACAGGCTTACATGGAAATCCGGGCATAGCCACTAATTCAAAATTAAACTTCAGGCTTGCAAGGAATGCCTGTTCTGTCAGACCGTTCAGATCCTTTACGATCCTGTTGTAAGGAAGGATGGTAAGCTGGTCAAAGGGAAAAACAACAGAAAGGAAAAAGTTAAATTCTTCCTCTCCTGTATAGTCTGGATGCTCCTGTCTTCTCTTCTGTCCTACCTTCACAGCAGATGCAGCCCTGTGATGGCCATCTGCAATATAAAAGGCAGGGATATCTCCAAACTCCTGTGAAATCTTCTGGATAGTATCCTTATCATCGATCACCCACACTCTGTGGATCACTTCATCCTCTGCCGTAAAATCATAAACTGCCTTGTGGGACTCTTTCCATTGCTCCATCAGAGAAAGAAGCTGCTGTGTATATCTGCAGGCAAGATAAATAGGACCTGTATTGGCATCACACACATCTACGTGGCGGATACGGTCCAGTTCCTTATCTTCCCTTGTAAGCTCATGCTTTTTCACTACACCATTTATGTAATCGTCAATGGATGCACAGCCTGCAATCCCTGTCTGGGTCCTGCCTTTACGGACCAGTTCATAAATATAATAGCAGGGATCAGGATCCTGGATCATAGTTCCTGTTTCTTCCATTTTTTCCAGGTTTTCTTTTGCCTTCTGATAAACAGAAGGGTCATACAGATCTACATCCTGCGGCAGGTCCATCTCAGCCCTATCCACATGCAGAAAGGAATCCGGATTTGCTTCTCCTATCGCCCTGGCTTCTTCACGATTCACCACATCATACGGAAGTGCAGCCACCTTTGCCGCCTTCTCCGGTACAGGACGAAGGGCACGAAAAGCCCTTAATATGGCCATAATAATCTCTCCTCTCATCTCTAAGTACAGTTATCTGCAGAATAATTTACCCAAAAACATCAGTTTATTTTACCACAGTTTCCACCCCATGACAATGAGCCTAATTTTTTTTTGAAATGCCTAAATATTTTTGCATATTTCTATTGTAAATTATTTATTTTATGATATTATAGAAATAAGAAATTATAAATTTTAAAAAAATATAAAGGGAGGTTGTTTCATATGACAGAAGGATTGAAATGGACTGTGAACCAGGTGCCCAAGTCTTCTGATTCCTACCTGGATCTTATGTCCGGGGAAAACGTAGCAAAAGCCAATGAATTCCATAAAAGCTTTCCCCAGTATTCTGTAACACCCCTGCAGAAGCTTTCTGCCCTGGCCAGTTTTTTGGGCGTAAACAATATTTTCTGCAAGGACGAATCCTACCGTTTCGGGCTGAATGCTTTTAAAGTGCTGGGCGGATCCTATGCAATGGGCCGTTATATTGCAAAAGAACTTGGGAAAGATATCAGCCAGCTGCCTTATAATGTTCTCTCTTCTGAAGAACTTCGTAAAGAATTCGGACAGGCTACTTTCTTTACTGCTACAGATGGCAACCACGGACGTGGCGTTGCATGGGCAGCTCATCGTCTTGGACAGAAGGCCGTTGTGCGGATGCCGAAAGGTACAACCAAGACCCGTTTTGACAATATTGCAAAAGAAGGCGCAGAAGTTACTATTGAAGAAGTAAACTATGATGACTGTGTAAGGATGGCAGCTGCTGAAGCCGCCAAAACCCCTCATGGGATCATTGTCCAGGATACTGCCTGGGACGGTTATGAAGAGATTCCTTCCTGGATCATGCAGGGATATGGCACTTTGGTTCTGGAAGCAGATCATCAGATGGAAGAAGCCGGTGTGCGGCCTACTCACGTATTTGTTCAAGCTGGCGTAGGCTCCCTTGCAGGTGCTGTGGTAGGTTATTTTGCAAACAAATATAAAGAAAATCCTCCCATCATGGTGGTGTGCGAAGCAGGCGCAGCTGATTGCCTTTACCGCTCTGCCTGTGCAAAGACCGGTGATCTTGTAAATGTAACCGGAGACCTTGCCACTATCATGGCTGGACTTGCCTGTGGCGAGGGCAATACCATCGGATGGGATATCCTTAAGAACCATGTTTCCGTATTTGCATCATGTCCTGACTGGATGAGTGCAAAAGCTACAAGAATTTATGCCAACCCGCTTGGAGATGATCCTAAGGTTATTTCCGGTGAATCCGGCTCTGTACCGCTTGGCCTTGTTTACACTGCGCTTCATGATGCAGATGCAGCAGACCTTAAAGAAGCCCTTCACCTGGATGCGGATTCCAACATCCTTGTGATCTCCACAGAGGGAGACACTGACCCGGTACGCTACCGTGAGATCGTATGGGACGGTCTTTATGGCACATCCCAGTCTCTCAGTAAATAATCAGAACATAATTATTCATTTAATATTACACATATACAGGAGGAAGAAAAATGGATTACAGTCAAATCAATGCAGCAGCAGAAGGCTACAAAGCAGACATGACCAGATTCTTACGGGATCTTGTAAAAATCCCGGGAGAAAGCTGTGGCGAGAAAGGCCATGTGATGCGGATCAAAGAAGAAATGGAGAAACTTGGCTTTGACAAAGTTCAGATCGATCCTATGGGCAATATCCTTGGTTTCATGGGAAGCGGCCAGACTCTCATCGGTTTTGACGCTCATATCGATACTGTAGGTATTGGTAACAGAGATAACTGGAAATTTGATCCATACGAAGGCTACGAGACAGACTCTGAGATCGGCGGCCGTGGAACCTCTGACCAGATGGGCGGTATTGTTTCTGCTGTTTATGGTGCAAAGATCATGAAAGATCTTGGTCTTTTAAATGACAAATTTCAGGTTGTAGTCACCGGTACTGTACAGGAGGAGGATTGTGACGGTCTTTGCTGGCAATACATCATCCATGAAGACAAGATTCGTCCTGAGTTTGTTGTATCTACAGAGCCTACAGACGGCGGTATTTATCGTGGACAGCGGGGACGTATGGAGATCCGTGTAGATGTAAAAGGTATCTCCTGCCATGGCTCTGCTCCTGAGCGTGGAGATAATGCTATTTATAAGATGGCTGATATCCTTCAGGATATACGCGCCCTCAACGAAAATGATGCAGCTGATGAAACACAGATCAAAGGCCTGGTTAAAATGCTGGATGAGAAATACAATCCAGAATGGGAAGAAGCACGTTTCCTTGGAAGAGGTACTGTTACTACTTCTGAGATCTTCTTTACTTCCCCAAGCCGCTGTGCAGTTGCAGATTCCTGCTCTGTATCCCTTGACCGCCGTATGACCGCAGGCGAAACCTGGGAAAGCTGCCTGGATGAGATCCGTGCTCTTCCTTCCGTAAAGAAATACGGAGACGATGTAAAGGTTTCCATGTACGAATATTCCCGTCCTTCCTGGACAGAGCTTGTATATCCTATTGAATGCTACTTCCCTACCTGGGTCATTCCCAAGGATCATAAGGTTACAAAAGCACTTGAGGATGCATACAAGGGACTGTATGGCGAAGAACGCCAGGGCAATGATGTAACATCCCAGCTTCGTAAATCCCGTCCTCTTACCGACAAGTGGACCTTCTCCACAAATGGTGTAACCATTATGGGACGTAATAATATCCCATGCATCGGCTTTGGACCTGGTGCAGAGGCACAGGCTCATGCTCCAAATGAAAGAACCTGGAAAGATGACCTTGTAAGATGTGCAGCTGTATATGCAGCACTTCCGGGCAATTACTGCAAATAATTTTTTTTCCGCAATCAGGGCCGGGATCCGCACCTGTGCGTCCCGGCTGTATACCAGATAATCCATCATAAAACATACAAGGAGAATGATAATCATGAAAACATTACAGGATTATATTGACAAATTGAACAGCCTTAATTTTAAAGAAATGTACAACAACGATTTCTTCTGGACATGGGATAAGACCGATGATGAACTGGAAGCTGTTTTCACTGTTGCTGATGCACTTCGCTTTATGAGAGAGCATAATATTTCTACCAAAGTATTTGAAAGTGGTCTTGGGATTTCTATTTTCCGTGATAATTCCACACGTACCCGTTTCTCCTTTGCTTCTGCCTGCAACCTGTTAGGCCTTGAAGTACAGGACCTGGACGAAAAGAAATCTCAGATTGCTCACGGCGAGACTGTACGCGAAACAGCAAATATGGTTTCCTTCATGGCTGATGTGATTGGTATCCGTGATGATATGTATATCGGCAAAGGACATGCTTACCAGAAAGAATTTATGGATTCTGTTACAGAGGGCAATCAGGACGGTATCTTGGAGCAGCGTCCTACTCTTGTAAACCTTCAGTGTGATGTAGACCATCCTACCCAGTGCATGGCAGATATGCTGCATATCATCCATGAATTTGGCGGTGTTGAGAACCTGAAAGGTAAAAAGATCGCTATGTCCTGGGCATACTCTCCTTCTTATGGCAAACCTCTTTCTGTTCCTCAGGGCGTGATCGGACTTATGACACGTTTCGGAATGGATGTTGTTCTTGCTCATCCGGACGGATATGATGTAATGCCAGAGGTTGAGGAGATCGCACGTAAGAATGCACAGGCTTCCGGCGGTTCTTTCACAAAGACCAACAGCATGGAAGAAGCATTCAAAGATGCTGATATTGTTTATCCAAAGAGTTGGGCTCCGTTTGCAGCCATGGAGAAACGTACCAACCTTTATGGTGAAGGTGATTTCGATGGCATTGACAAACTGGAAAAAGAACTGCTTGCTCAAAATGCAGAGCATAAAGACTGGGCATGCACAGAAGAGCTTATGAAAACCACAAAGAATGGAAAAGCTCTTTACCTTCACTGCCTGCCTGCAGATATCACAGGTGTAAGCTGTGAAACCGGTGAGGTTGATGCAAGTGTATTTGACCGCTACAGAATCCCGCTTTACAAAGAAGCAAGCTTTAAACCTTATGTTATTGCAGCTATGATCATGCTGTCTAAATTTGAGAATCCTCAGGACATCCTGAAAAAGCTGGAAGTGAAAGCAGCTCCCAGAATCATGGCATAATACCCCGTTGGGGAGTGGGAGGTTTGTATGTATCAGAGAAAACGAATCGTAATCGCTCTTGGCGGTAATGCATTGGGAAATACCCTTCCTGAACAGATGATTGCTGTAAAAACTACTGCCAGGGCTCTCTGTGATCTTATTGAGGAAGGACATCAGGTGGTGGTTGTCCACGGAAACGGTCCGCAGGTAGGCATGATCAATAATGCTATGTCTGCCCTTTCCAGAGAGGATGATACCCAGCCTAACACGCCTCTTTCCGTATGTGTTGCTATGAGTCAGGCCTATATTGGCTACGATCTCCAGAACGCACTCAGGGAAGAATTGCGGAAGCGTGGTTTTATGCGCACTCCTGTAGTAACAGTTGTCACCCAGGTCAGGGTAGATCCGGATGACCCTGCCTTTGCCAATCCCACAAAGCCGATCGGCAAATTCCTTACCAAGGAAGAGGCCGAATATCAGGCAAAAGCCTATGGTCACATCATGCGCGAGGATGCAGGCCGTGGCTACCGGCGTGTGGTAGCATCACCTAAGCCTGTAGAGATTGTTGAACAGGATGCCATCAACAGCCTGGTGGATGCCAATAAGATCGTGATTTGCTGTGGCGGTGGCGGTATTCCAGTAATCCTGAAGGATCATCATCTGAAAGGTGCATCCGCAGTGATTGACAAGGACTTTGCCAGCTGTCTTCTTGCAAAGCAGCTGGATGCCGATATGCTGATCATCCTTACAGCAGTTGAAAAGGTAGCCATTCATTTTGGCACCCCTGATCAGAAATGGCTGAATGACCTTACAGTATCCCAGGCTCGTAAGTACGTAAAAGAAGGCCAATTTGCTGCTGGCTCCATGCTTCCCAAGGTAGAAGCAGCCATTGATTTTGCCGGCTCCGGTTCCGGACGTACAGCACTGATCACGTTGCTTGAAAAGGCAAAAGAAGGGATCCAGGGGAAAACAGGAACCCTGATCCATCTATAAAACAACCTGGTAATAGTCACTTATTGAAATAAACAGGTTGCCTGGTATCACATCACCAATCCATTTAACGTCCACGTAATCAAAAAGGAGTTATCCCCATGAGAAGAAAGGTGCTTACACTTCCGCTCCCATTTCGGATAACTCCTTTTGTTTTCTTATGATCTGCCGGACAGTTCTGATGAATAATCAATGTCCAGTAATTCCTGTGGATCCCTTATCTGATAATAAAACACATCCTCCGGATATTGACGGATCAGTACCTTCCCGCCCTTGTCACCGGTAAGTTTTAAAAGCTGAGGGTAATACCTGCTGCCAAAAATACATGGATTACCCATTTTCTCCTGAAAACAGCACACACCCATGCCCTTCCCTGAAAGAAGAAATCCATCCACCAGTTCCTTTACACTGCCGGCTGTAAGGCCAGGCTGGTCTGCCACCATAAAAAGACATACATCTTTGTGAAGATTATGCTGCAGTCCCACCTGCATGGAAGAAGCGATCCCTAGGTCAGGAGCAGGATTCATATAGACCGGAAATCCCTGGCTGATGCATGCTTCCAGGATCTGTTCATACTGAGTCACAACCTGCACCTGACAGTTTACTTTCAGCAACCCTGCAGCTTTCTTTAATGTATCCAATCCATAACTATACATAGGCTTTCCATTTACAGGATACAATAGCTTATTCTGTCCAAAACGGCGGCTATATCCAGCCGCCAGTAAAATTAATGCAAGTTCTGTTAGTTCATGCTGTCTCATTTTTTATACTTCCCCATACAGCCGTTGTACCCTTTTCTTCCAGGCATCTGGCAATGTTGGCTGCTTCTTCCGGGTCTGCCAGTACATCTGCCTTATTCAGGTATACACGATAAATACGTTTTTCCACATTCTTAAATAAACCATGTATAGATGATGCGATCTTTACAACATCTTCACCAGTTACTGGTGCATCCATATTTTTCTGTAAAAATACGGATGTTTTCTCTGCTCTGTGGGTCACTTCCCGAATAGGATGGCCAAGACAGTCCAGCCCGATCACGCTGATCACAATGTGTGCAAACTTGGGAATCACCGGTTCCCATTCCTCCGGTACCTTCAATGGTTTATGTTTTGCTCCATCAGCCTCGATCAGCATTACATCGCATAAATCTTTAAGCTCCCGTAGCTGTTGTTCTGGCAAGGCTGTTATCTTATTTTTCTCTGGATCCAGTCCTGCTGCCACCACATATTTATATTGCTCCAGGCACGCCAGCACCTGCTGCCTGTTGCCATCCTTGGCAAATGGTCTGTCCTTTTCCCATTCCATATGCGTGGTTGTAGCGATCACCACAGTTTTATCCATAGCCGTCAGCTCCTGACACAGACGGTAGATCAAGCTAGTCTTCCCTCCGCCTCCAACAACAGCGATCACTGGATCGTTCTGGATATCCAGATCAAGAAGATCCAGAAAATATTCTGAATAATGCATCGGCTCCTCCTTTATGGAAGTATATGCTCTCCAAGCAGGATCTCAATCACGCTTCCTGCTATACATCTGGCTTTATCTGATATGGTAAAACAGTTCTTTTTTTCTTCTTTTCTGGGATCAATATCAGCAATCTTCATTCCTTTAAAGACATGATATCCATCACGTATGATTCCTCTCAGCACACCTGTGATTGAAGCCGGTACAGGCACTTCTCCTACATAGGCAAGAATCTGTCCCTTCTCCACCAGATCTGCAATCTGGCTCTTTACATGGATGATCCCTGCCTCCGGAGAATGGAGCACACGCTCCTTGCTTACTCCCCCTACCATACCGGGCACGCCTGTATTAGGCTGTGCATAATCGTCCTCTATGATCCTGCCAAGATCATGTCCACGCATCGTTTCCACCACATAGTCCACATCTTCTCCAGCCAGAAAGCCTGGACCAAGGCCAATGGTTACAGGTGCCATTTCTTTCCTTGTTCCAAGATTTTTCTTTGCAATGATTCCATCGATCAAAGCTGCTGGTGTCTGGCCATCCAGCCCGGTCTTAAGGCATGCCGCCTCCGGATCTACCAACAGCGGAATCTGTCTTTTTTCCCACACTTGCCTGCATTGGCTAATATCTTCGATCCTGCTGCAAAGCACACCTTCCACAAAGGCTTCTCCATCATATACAGCTTCGCAGAAAGCTACTTTCCTGCGGATAGCACTTGGCTTTTCACACTCTAATATAAGGACTTTATAACCGCACCTAAAAAGCCTGTAGATCACCCCAGTGGCCAGGTCACCGCCACCTCTTACAATAATATAATGCTCACTCATTATTCTGAAGATTTTCCTTATTTACTTTTTCTACTGCATTCACAATGTTTTCATATCCGGTACATCTGCACAGATTCCCTGCCATGTGCTTACGGATAGCATCTCTGGACAGTGGAATCCCTTTTTCCAGGAGCACTGTGGCAGACATAATGAAACCTGGAGTACAGAAGCCGCACTGTACAGCTCCCTCCTCTATAAATGCCTGTTGGATCCTTGTAAGCTCTCCGTTCTTCTCCAGGCCTTCCAGGGTACGGATCTCTTTGCCATCAGCCCAGACAGCCAGATAAATGCAGGAATCAATGGTCTCTCCATCCAGGATCACTGTACAGGCACCACATTCTCCTACCTCACATCCTTTTTTCACAGAGGTAAGTCCAAGACGATTTCGTAACATATCCAGAAGAGACTCTCTTACATCCACATATTCCGCTACAGGCCGTCCATTTACTGTACATTGTACCAGTCTCATTTCTTTTTTCATGCTCTGTCACCTCCCTGCAGACGGATGCTTTCTTCCAGCGCCCTGGCTGCAATCTCACCGCCGATCTGAAGTCTGAATGCCCTGGATGCCCTCCAGGAATTCCTGGGATTGATTTCCTTTCGTACCAGCTCTTTTACATTGGTATAAAGCTCCTCCCCAATCTTCATTCCCTTCAGTGCCTGCTCTGTTTCCCTGCACCGAAGGGGTACAGGTGCTGCCACACCAAAGGTGATCCTTACATCCTTCAACGTATATGTATCAAGGTCTACCGCACTCACTACACTGCAGCTTAAGGTTGCAATATCCATAGCATTACGCATGGAATATTTAATATAGTGGCCTTTATAACCTTCATATTCACAGACAGGGATCACAATGTGGGTCAGCAGGTCCCCAGGGTGAAGATCTACTTTTCCAGGACCCAGATAAAACTCCTGGATAGGAACCAGCCGTTCTCCCTGATCATTTCGGATCAGCAGCATTGCGTTTAAGGAAAACAGTGTAGGTGCACTGTCTGCACTGACAGCCCCATTACATACATTGCCCCCGATGGTACCGATATTCCTTACCTGAGGACCTCCTACCTGATCTACTGCCTCACCAAGTACAGACAAATGCCTAGTGATCAAAGGATCTGCTGTCACATGGGAGAAAGTAGTGCCTGCCCCGATCCAGATATCCCTGTTCTCAGCCATCCATACTCCCTGGATCTCCCTTATATCCCGGATACTCACCAGGGAAGTACCTGCCATTTTGCCTTCCCGGATCTTGATCAGCACATCACTGCCTCCGGAAATAACTCTGGCATGGGGATGTTCTTTCAGAAGCTTTACCGCTTCCTCTATGGTTGACGCCTGATAATAATTCTCAATATCATACATTTTTCAGTCCTCCTCAATCATCCCACAACTGGTATAAGTCCTGCCCTTTGGAAGGCTTCGATCAGCCTTTGAGGCGTAAGCGGATTCTCATTAAATGCTACACCGGTTGCATGAAGTACTGCATTGCGAATAGCTGGCGCCGGAGGAATAGCAGGCGGCTCACCCAGTGCTTTATTCCCATATGGGCCTTCCGGATCGTCCATCTCTACAAAACCTGCAGTCAGATCCGGCGTATCCATCATGGTCATCATTTTGTAATCCAGAAGAGTGGCATTCAAAGGACGTCCTGTCTTTTCATCCAGAAGCAGCTGCTCAGACAGACCATATCCCATACCCATGGACATCCCGCCCTGAACCTGCATGGAAGCCAGCTGGGGATTCAACAGCTTCCCACTATCATGTACATTAATAATATTCAGTACTTTTACTTTTCCTAAAGCCATATCCACTTCCACTTCTGCAAACCCACAGCCTGTGGCAAGGGTATTTTTCTTTACCTGTCTTGAAACCTCTGCTGTAATTACAGAGGAATTCGTCAGGCTGTAATAGCATTCCAGTGCCAGCTGTTCAAGTGAAAGCACCTTCTCTCCGTTCTCCAGGATATATCCATGATCCAGTTCCAGCGTACCCACAGCCTCAGGAAGAAGCGTCTTGGCATAAGCAAGGATCTTCTCCTTCAAAAGCTGGGCACATTCCTTCACTGCTGTCCCTGTTACAAAGGACTGCCTGGATGCATAGGCACCTGTATCAAAAGGTGTAACATCTGTATCCTGCACAGAAGTGATATGGATATTCTCCAGCTCCATATGCAGCGTCTCTGCTGCCATCTGTGAAAATACCGTATCTGCACCCTGTCCGATCTCTGTTGCGCCTACCTGAAGCTGCACGCTGCCGTCCTGATTCAGGGACATTCTGGCTCCTGCGATTTCCAGGGAAATAGGCCATACTCCTGTTTTATAAGAAAACAGGGACATTCCCACTCCCCTTCGGATATTGCCTGTCTGGTTAGCATATTCTTTTCTTTTTTCTTCCCAGTGGATAAATTCTGCGCCTTTTTTCAGGCATTCAAAAATACCGTTCGTATGAGCTGCAATAGGCTTCAGGTATGCATCCTGGTAAAAGCCCTTGATCAGATTCTTCTTTCTGAATTCCAATGGATCCATATGGATGGCATATGCCACATCATCCATAAAACATTCCATGGCAAAATTCGCCTGTGGAATCCCATAAGCACGCATAGCACCGCCTACAGGTGTATTGGTATAAATGGTATATCCCTCTGCCCGCACATTAGGACAGCCATACTGAAGGCGCCAGGCGGTAAGCCCGTTAGCTACAATGGCATGTCCATGGGAAGCATAGGCACCCTGGTTAGAATAAGCATGCATATCCTTTGCTATCAAGTGGCCATCTTCATCCACTCCAGCAGCCAGATCATACTCTATGGAGTGTCTTGTTCTGGTATTTACAAAAGTCTCCTCTCTTGTAAGCTCCAGCTTTACAGCACGCCCTCCTACAGCCATCGTAAGAAAGGCATTTAAAGGCTCATACAGCACATCCTGTTTATTGCCGAAGCCACCGCCAATATAGGGTTTGATCACTCGTACCTTCCCCCACGGGATTCCCAGTGCCTGACCGATCACTCTGCGCACAATATGCGGGATCTGGGTAGAGGATACTACTACGATCCGGCCATTTTCCATATAAGCATAAGAAATATTATTCTCAATATGACAATGCTGTATAATAGGTGTCTTATAGCTGGCTTTCACTACAACTGCCGCTTCCTTCATCCCCTGGTCCACATCTCCAATTTCATAATCTGAATGTGCCAGGATATTATCCTTTTTCTCCTGGTGTATCGGAGGATTACTTCCTTTCATGGACTCTCTTGGATGGATCTGCACAGGATATTCTTCATATTCCACCTTGATCAGCCGCAAAGCCCTGGAGGCTGTCACTTCATCCTCTGCTACAACCGCTGCAATATCATCTCCATAATACCGTATACGTCCGGTAAGCAGATTACGGTCTGACACATCCTGATGTGCAGTTTCTACAGACCATGGATGCCCTGGTGTAGGGTAAGGATGTGTGGGCACATCTTTAAATGTTACAATCTTTACCACACCGTCCAAAGCCTCAGCTTCACTGGTGTCAATGGAAATTACCCTGCCATTTCCGATGGTAGCATGATAAACCTTTGCAACCAGACAGTGGTTCAGGATCATATCATCTGTAAACCTGGCTCTTCCGGTCACCTTGTCGTAAGCATCCACTCTTGGTACACTTTTTCCGATCATAAGCTTCACCTTCTTTTTTCATAGCTTTGTTAATATTTTAAAAGAGCCAGACAGCTCCCTGCCATTTCAGGAACCGCCATTGGCTCTTTATCTGCTTCTATTTCTTCCTCTCATAGGGAGTATCAGAAAGAGGAAGGGACGTCCTGAACTTTCCATCATAATGATAGTAGGCTGCTGCAATAGCCGGTGCTGTTGGTATGGATGTGATCTCTCCGATTCCAATGGCCCCTCCTGCTACATTCAGCCCTTTTTTCTCTACAATAATACTCTCTACCAAAGGTATTTTGTTTGCTTTTGGTAATCCCAGTGTACCATATCTGGCTGTTGGTTTGCAATCTGTAAGAGGATATTTTTCTGTAAGTGCAAATCCATAAGACATGATCACACCGCCTTCGATCTGCCCTTCCACAGACAATGGATTCACTGCTTTTCCCACATCATGGGCAGCTACGATCTTTTCCACCATTCCGTCCTCATTCAAAATACATACCTGGGTAGCATATCCATAAGCCACATGGGAAACCGGATTTTTCAGATCACTTCCCATAGGATCTGTTTTCGCCAAATATTCACCTATATATTCACTGCCTTCCAGATTAGAAAGATCTGTTCCTTCCAGAGCTTTTTTCATTTTTTCACAGGCTCGTATACAAGCTTCCCCTGTAACAAGAGTCTGCCTGGAACCAGAGGTAGTACCTGAATCCGGTGCACTATAGGTATCTGACCCACTGTAACAGATCTTTTCTCTTGGAAGTCCCAGATGCTCTGATACCAGCTGCACCAGAACAGTGCCTACCCCCTGTCCGATGCAGGATGCTCCTGCGTGGATCTCCACACGCCCGTTCTTCACAAGCAGCCTGCATCTGCCCCAGTCTGGCAGCCCCACGCCTACACCCGCATTCTTCATGGCACAGGCAATGCCGGCACCTGGATGTTCATCAAATACTTTCTTTACTGCTTCCAGTGTTTCACAAAGGCCAGTGGATGCATCCACAATCTGACCATTAGGAAGCTCCTGTCCCGGCCGTATCCCATTCCTGTACCTGATTTCCCAGTCACTGATTCCTACCTTCTCTGCCATTTTGGTAAGGAGCATTTCAATTGCAAAACAGGTCTGGGTCACACCAAACCCTCGAAAAGCACCTGCCGGAGGATTATTGGTATAATATGCTTTACCATCAATATCAAAATTCTGATAATTGTATGGCCCGGATGCATGCGTACAGGCTCTTTGCAGCACTGGTCCGCCAAGGGAGGCATATGCTCCTGTATCTGCGATCACACTTGCCTTTACTCCCTGGATGATCCCATTTTCATCACACCCCAGCGTAAACTCCATATCCATAGGATGGCGCTTTGGATGGATCAGGATACTTTCTGCCCTGGTAAGCTTAACCTTTACCGGATAACCGGACAGATAAGCGATCATAGCAGCATGATGCTGGACAGTCACATCCTCCTTGCCGCCAAACCCTCCGCCTACCAGCATATTTCGTACACGAACCTTTTCTGCCGGGAGTCCCAGAACAGTCATACATTCCTGCTGTGTGTCGTAGACGCCCTGATCTGTAGAATAAACGGTCACACCGCCATCTTCATCCTTAACTGCCACTGCACACTCCGGCTCCAAAAAGGCATGCTCTGTCCATGGTGTTTGAAAACTGTCTTTCACCACATAGGCAGACTGTGCAATCGCCTGATCTGCATTCCCCCTGTGTACATGCCAGTGAGCCATAAGATTATCCTTTTCCGACTCGTGGACCTTAGGTGCTTCCGGCTTCATAGCCTGATATGGGTCTTTAACCATAGGAAGCTCTTCATACTCTACACGGATCAGTTTTTTGGCCTCTTCAAGGATCTCCGGTGTGCGGGCTGCCACAAGGGCAACCGCGTCTCCCAAATAGTGAACCAGCCGTCCCACCGGAACCAATGTATCCCAGTCTTTTTTCAGATGTCCGGTTTTAACATTGCCTGGAACATCTTCTGCTGTATAAACATCGATCACTCCTGGAAGTGCCTTTGCCTCCTCTGTGTGAATAGCAAGAACCCGTGCCCTGGGATAAGCTGCCCGAAGGGCGCTTCCATAGATCATTCCCTCAAACTCCAGGTCATCCGGATATTTACCGGTTCCCAGTACCTTTTCCTGTACATCAATCCTTGGAACTCTCTCTCCCATCTTCCAAGTATAGGAAGGAGTGGCTGGAAGCCCTTCCCGCAAATATTTCCCTGCAAGAAGGATTCCATCAATGATCTTTTTGTAACCTGTACAGCGACAAATATTATTCTTGATGGCATCTGCAGCATCTGCTCTGGAAGGATCCGGATTTTTGTCCAAAAGCCCTTTTGCACTGATGATCATCCCAGGAATGCAAAAACCGCATTGCACGGCACCTGCTTCCCCAAAGGCTCTTACATAAATCTCCTTTTCCTGCTCACTTAGACCTTCCACAGTCAGGATATGCTTTCCTTCAAGCTTGGAAAGTCTGGGGACACAGGCTTTCATGGGCTTACCATCGATCAGGACATGGCAGGTACCACAGGCGCCTTCGCTGCATCCGTCTTTTACTGATTTTAATTTACATACATTTCTCAGGAAAGGAAGCAGCTTCCCATCGCCTTCCTCCTGATATTCCTTTCCATTTACATAAAAACGGTACATAGATCCCTCCCATATTTTCCGGAACCTGAACGATCTACTTTACGGAATCAGATAACTGTAATCACAAATCACTGCAAGTATCAGTTTTCTAAGGTTTTCGAATAATGGATCCTCCGGATCGTCTGCCTTGCATTGCTTTTCTGTACCCAGAAAACGGACTTTGCAGATCCGATTCTCATGATCCAGTACAGTAAATCCGTCATTTTTGCTGTCTGCCATGTCAGCTTCACTGGCAAATAAAGTAAACTTGTCTTTATATGGTGCACTTGCATATGGACAGAAAGTGCCACAGTTCCCGCATTCATTACACATATAATCAACATGGATCACCTGGTCTTTCTCCATGCCAGGCACATGAATGGAAATATTGGCTCTGTTTGGACATACATCCACACAATTCTCGCAAACCCTGCTGCAATCCAGACATCTGTCTGCCTCGGATGAGGCCTGTGCTTTTTCACAAAGAATACCTTTCTTTTTATAGCAATCTTCATTTGTTCCCTGATCCGGATGCTGGCTTACGATGTCTTTTTTCAAGATATCCTTTGCTGCTAACTGAGCATCACGAATGCCCTCTACAATGGTAGCTGCTCCTCTGGATCCATCTCCTACTGCATAAATCCCGGCCACACTTGTCTCACAGGTCTGGGTATTCAGGCGAAGTCTGCCCTTTTCATTCACAGCCAGTCCATTTGCCTGATAAAACTCTGTGGGTACATTTTCACCAACTGCTGCAATCACAGTATCTGCTGGAACCTGCATCCATTCATCCGTTTCTTTTACACCTGCACGGCCAGATTCGTCTGCCTGGGTCAGTTCCATTTTTCTGCAGAGGAGGCTGCCATTTTCAAGACTAACAGGTGACAGAAGTTCACAGAACTGAATACCCTCACCAAGAACTTCCAGCAATTCATCCTCAGCTGCCGGCATATATCTCTTAGTCCTTCTGTATACAAGTGAAACCTTTTCCACGCCTTTCACACGGCTGGCTGCCCTTGCTGTATCCATGGCAGTATTGCCGCCACCGATAACTACTACATTCTTTCCAAGGGAAAGTTCTCCATTCTTTTCTTTATATTCCCTTAAAAATTCAAGTGCATTTCGAACTTCTCCCTTTTCCAGAGAGAGAATGCCGTGTTTGTGTGCACCTACTGCAAGAATTACAGAATCAAATCCTTCATCTTTCAGTTCCTGAACAGAACCAATTGCCCTGCCTGTCTTTACTGTCACACCAAGTGCTTTTATGAAGGACAGATCCTTTTCAATGTCACTGTCTGTAATACGGAACTCCGGGATCACGTAACGGATCACTCCGCCCAGCTGTGCCTCTTTTTCAAAAATAGTTACATCCGCTCCCTCTCTTGCAAGGAAGTAAGCTGCAGCTATACCTGCCGGGCCACCGCCTACAACAGCTGTTTTTTTACTGATAGCAGCCTTCGCCTTTACATATGGAAGCACACTTTCGTATCCGTTTTTGGCAGCCATCAGCTTTGTTCCACGCACGTCCACCGGCTCTTCATAAAAGTTCCTTGTACATTTTGTCATACAATTATGTGCACACAAGGTACCTGTAATAAAAGGAAGTGGATTCTTATCCAGAATCACTTCAAGAGCTTCTTTATATCTGCCTTCCCCAGTCAGCCGGATATACTCCGGAATATCCTGATGGATAGGACATCCTTCCTGACAAGGTGCATAAAAGCAATCCAGAAGCGGAACCTGCTGATCACTCTTTCTTACAGGAAGAGGCTTAATGCTCTTTAAATGATGGTGATCTTTTTTCGCTTCTTCAGCAAGGGCAGACAGCTTCTCCACCTGTACACCCTGCCATTTCTCCAAAGGCTTTTCCATTACTTTTTCTGCCATCTGGGTAAATCTCTGATATCCGCCTGTTTTTAATAAAGTAGTAGCTACTGTTACCGGCCACACACCACAGGAAACGATCTTGTCAATGTTATAATAATCAGCTCCTCCTGAATAAGCGATCCGAAGCTTTCCTTTAAACTGTGCAGAAAGCTTTGCTGCAAGTGAAATAGACAGTGGGAACAAAGACTTCCCGGACATATACATTTCTTCACTTGGAAGCTCACCTCTGGTCACATCCACAGGGAAGGTATTGGTGATCTTCACTCCGAATTCAAGCCCAAGCTGACCGGAAAGCTCTATCAGTCTGGTCAGCATAGGCACAGCATCCTCATACTGCAGATCATCCAGGAAATGGAAATCTCCAAATGCCATGTAGTCGTATCCCATCTCATCCATAGTCTTTCTGGCAAATTCATAGCCCAAAAGAGTAGGATTGCATTTAATAAATGTATTTAAATGCTTTTCTTTCAGCAGGTAATCTGCAATACTTTCGATTTCCTTTGGCGGACATCCATGCAAAGTAGAAATCGTAGCTGAATTACAGACTGCAGATGGGATTCTCTTAATATCTTCTGCATTTACATGCTGAAACAGGTCTGTATGATCCAGAAGCCATTCCTGGCATTCTTTAAAAACAGCGGTATCCTTTGCTTCCTTCATGCCTTCGATAAAGGCATCGATCTTAGGAGTCTTGATCCCTGCCAGATCATATCCTACGGAAATATTAAACTGGAATCCGTCCTGTCCTCCCAGTTCAAACTCTTTGGCCATTACATGAAGCAGAAACCATGCCTTAATATATTCTCCCATTGCATCCGGTACTGTCAGCTCAGTAGACCACTCACAGTTATATCCCTCGTCCTCAGCAAGGATACATGGCTTATTAATACAGGAAGCCAATTCCTGTCCATCCATCTTCTGTACAGTTTTAAGCTCAAAGAATCGTGCTCCTGCATAATATGAAGCTACAATATTCTGAGCAAGCTGAGTATGGGGGCCGGCTGCCGGCCCAATTGGATTCTCCAGCTTCCTGCCAAAGATCTCTCCGCCTTTCCCAGGATCTGCCTTATAAGCCCTATGCACTCCAAATACAGTTCCTCTTGATCTTTCTTCCTCCAGGATCCACTCCATCAGCTGTCCAAAGGACATACATGTCATAAGATCACTCATTCGTCTGCCTCCTATTTCCCACTGTTAATATCATCAGCCAGTTCTTTCGCAGACTGTCTGCAGTCTGCCATCACCTTCTCCACATCACATACCAATACTTCTCTGTCCTTCATCAGCACTTTTCCATTGCAGATGGTTGTTACAACATCTCTTCCGGTTGTACCAAACAGAAGATGACCGTTCACATTGTCCCCACGCATTGGTGTAAGAGGATCATAATCCATTACGATCACATCCGCTGCAGCACCTTTCTTCAGTACACCCAGCTGTTTCTTAAAGTATCTGCCTGCGATCACTGCATTATTCTCAAACAGCATCCTGGGAACCTCTGCCCAGGCTGCATTAGGATCGCAAAGGCTATGCTTGTGAAGGATATTTGCCACCTTCCAGGACTCCAGCATATCATGGGTATATCCGTCTGTTCCAAGTCCTGTAACAATTCCTTTATGTACCATCTCCATAGTAGGAGGACATCCACAGGCATTGCCCATATTGGATTCCGGATTGTGTACAACCATAGTATCTGTGTCTTTGATAAGATCCATCTCATGCTCATTCACATAGATACAATGTCCCAGAAGAGTCTTGGGTCCCAGGATATTCCAATCATATAACCTGTCCACGATTCGCTTATTATGCTCTTTCAGGCACTGATGAAGGTCATAGATCCCTTCAGCTACGTGAATATGGTAACCAACACCTTCCGGCTTCAGTTCATTACAAAGCTCCATTGTCTGATCAGAAATCGTAAAGGATGCGTGCATACCCATCATAGCTGCGATCATATCGCTGTCATCTGCCAGGGCGTGTTTGATAAAATTCACGTTCTCCATAACAGACTCTCTGGACTTATCCATACCATCACGGTCAGAAATCTCATAGCACAGGCAGGTACGGATCCCCAGATCCCTGGCTGCGTCCTCTATAGCACTTAAAGATCCTGTAATATGCCCGAAGCTGGCATGATGGTCGAAAACAGTTGTTACACCGTTGCGGATGGAATCAATATAGGTAGCATAAGCACTGAGCCTGGTCTGCTCCAGCGTAAGATGCCGGTCGATCGTCCACCACTGTCCATCCAGAATATCCAGAAAACCAGATGGATTGTACCCCTTGATAGAAAGCCCTCTGGCAAAGGCGCTGTAAATGTGCTCATGTGCATTAATAAATGCAGGCATGATCAGGCCACCTTTTGCATCAATGTATTCTGCCCCTGGACAGGCCTTTTTTACTTCTTCCGTATTGCCTACCATGTGGATCGTATTGCCATCTATGGCCACTGCCCCATTTTCAAAGAATATGTGAGATTTGTCCCGTGTGATCATTCTTCCATTACCAATAATAAGCATATTTACCTCCTCCTTTTTTATTTAACTGATTTTTTTAGGAATACTCCATATTTTATAGTATCAATTTATCATAAATTTGTATAAATTTCAATGGAACTTGCAAAAACTTTTTTTGATATTCTTAATTTTTTTGTTGGAATGTGCAAGAAGGCAAAAGGATGATTTCCTTTTGCCTTCTTTCTCTCATTCATATGCGTATTTTAGGATCAGCCGCCGATCTCCCTGACTCCATGCTTCCGGATCAAGAACTACATGAAAACCCTTTCCATTCTTTACATGCCATTCATAAAAGGATCTGTGCTCATCGCAATATTCCTCCATAAGATTCATAATGGTGCCGCCATGCACTACCAGACCTGCTCTTAGTATCTTACGGTTGATACATTGCTGCACTGCTTTTCCAAATCCGTCAAAGCATCTTTTCTTAAAAGCCCCTCTGCTTTCACCTCCCGGAAATGGAAGCATCCCATTAGAATCAATCCACTGCTGATAATGCTGATTACCAGACAGTTCCTTATAATTTTTATTCTCAAACTCTCCGAAATCACACTCTGCAAGTTCCGGAATAACATGCGCCTCATGTTCCGGAAAAAGAATCTGTGCAGTCTGCAGACACCTCTTTTTAGGACTTACAAACACTGCATCTATTTCCGGATATTGAAGAGTTTTAAGAAACTCTATCCCCTCCACACAAAGAGGCTCATCTGTCACTCCAATGTACTTGCCGGATTTGTTTCCCTCTGTCTGCCCATGACGAATCAGCCACAAATCAAGCATCTTTGATCACCGTTCCAATCCCGCATATCACTCTTGTTACTTTCCGGCTGTAGGATGCAAGAACAGTACAGATCCTTCCTGTCTTCTCACGGTATGCCCGGTCAAAAGCATCTACAGGAACAACTCCATAGCCGATTTCACAGGAAGTAAGGATCAGATTTGGATTTCTTCTTATCAATTCCTCTCCAAATCCTTCCAGATCTTGTCCTGCCTGCATTTCCTTTCGTATAAACTCATGAAAATTCAAAACACCTGATACTGTAAAAATCTCGTCTGCGCCCAGATCTCTGCCTTCTCTCCAGCAAATTTCAGGATGCTGCTTTTTTGCATAATCGCTTTTTCCCTGAAAAGCCCCTCCGATGATCAGTTCCATTTGCTTTCTCCCTGCTCGACTTGAATTTATTATATGAAATTAGAAACAATAGCCAGGATCACACACATCCCGGCCTCACAGGTACAAAGGAAAAACCCTGCCAGATCCCCTGTGATCCCTCCAAAAAATTTCATGGCCATATGATGATACCAGACAAAAACCGCCAGTGCGCCAAGAAAAGCCAGGATTCCTAAAACAGGCTGTACCAGTACCATAAGAGCAAGCAAAACTGCCAAATAAATGACCAGCACATTCCGAACCGTAATATCTTCTGATTTTCTTGAAAACTCTGCCACTGTTCCATCTTTTCTTGCTTTTGGAAATGTAACCACGCTGATCCCGGAAAAACACCTGGAAACCATAAAGCCCATTGCCATGATCAGCAGCGCTTTGCCGTTTCTCCACATCTGACTGTAAGCCCCATACCATGTAAGGAAATAAATACCTGCTGTGATTACTGCAAAAGCTCCTGCATTGGAATCCTTCAGGATCTCCAGCCTGCGCTCACGGCTTTGCCAGGAGCTTAATGCATCTGATGTGTCCAGAAGGCCGTCCACATGGATTCCTCCTGTAACCAGTACTGGGATCAAAGTGAGAACTACTGCCACAAAGCTGCCATTATATCCACAATACAGCCCTGCATATCCTGCCAGCCAGGTGATCAGCCCGATCACTGCACCTATAAATGGAAAAAAGCAGAACATATACTTGATATTTTCTTTATCCCAGTCAGTTACAGGCATAGGGATCTTGGAATACATAGCAAACGCCGCCTTAAAATTATTCCACATTTTTTTCATCAGGTACACATCCTCCTTTCAGATATACCGGAATCCCATATACAACTTCCGTCACTTCATCTGATTCCCCGGCAATCTGACGATTGATCTCTCCCAGATAGCTTTGATAAAGAGCGGTCTCTCCCAGATACTGGGCAGTTTCCGAAAAAATTTCATTGGTCACGATCACCAGATGCTGTACACTGTCACGAAGATGTTTTACCCCTTCCATCACTGCTTCCACAGTTCTTTCATGGGCACCCTCTTCCTGAAACATTTCATTGGCAGTCAAATTGGACATGCACTCCAGAAGCACTACACTGTCCGGATCCAGCTTTAGTCCCTTAAGATCCGTATATCTTTCTACTGTTTCAAAACCTTTTCCTGCACGCATCTGTCTGTGCCGCAGGATCCTTGCATCACTTTCTTTATCAAAAGGAAACATGGTAGCGATATAAATCCGTTTTCCCTGTCCAAAAGACAGGATCTTTTCTTCTGCATAGGCAGATTTCCCGCTTCCACTGCCTCCTGTTACCAAAACCAGCATTCTTTTAGTTCCTCATATTCAGCATGTTCATCGTTTCTCCATGTGGCTATTTCAATTCTTCATATTGTTCTACATGGATATCCTCAAAGGTACTAAGCGTATTGTAAAGCTTTGCACCCATATCCAAAAATGGAAATAGCGCTACTGCCCCGGTGCCTTCCCCAAGACACATGTCTCCATGGATCACCGGATCCTTTCCCAGTGCCTCCATCAAAAGCCTGGAAGCCGGTTCCTTTGACATATGGCTAGGAATCATATAATCACCTGCCAGTTCACACATTTTCCTGGCTGCAAGAGCTGCCACACAGGAAATAAATCCATCCATAACTACCGGCATACCAAGAGCTGCTCCTCCAAGATAAACTCCGGTAAGTCCTGCAATGTCCAGTCCTCCTACCTTTGCCAGCACATCTACTGGGTCTTCCGGATCCGGCTGATTCAGCTGGATCGCCTTCTCTATGGTGCGGATCTTCCGTAAAAGTCCTTCACTGGAAAGCCCGGCTCCCCGGCCTGTCATCTTTTCTACCGGCTGACTCAAAAGAACAGATGCCACTGCACTGCTGGTGGTAGTATTACCAATGCCCATCTCGCCGGTAGCCAGTATCTGGTATCCCTGGCTTTGCAGTTCTTCTGCCATAGCGATCCCGGCACGGATCGCCTGCTCTGCCTGTTCTCTTGTCATGGCAGGACCCTTTGCCATATTCCTGGTGCCATAAGCAACCTTCAGATCCCTTCTTGCCAGTGCATCTGTTACCATACCAATATCTACCGGCTTCATATCCACACCGCACTCCTGGCACATCACGCATACAGTAGAAGTGCCGCGTACAAAATTATCCGCAACAATAGCAGTCACTTCCTGTCCTGTCTGGGTCACGCCTTCTTCCACAATACCATTATCCGCGCACATGGCAACCAGTGCTTTTTTATGTATATCCACGTTAAATTTCCCGGTGATCCCGGCGATCTGTATGATCAGATCCTCCATCTTTCCCAGGGAATGTAAAGGCTTTGCAATACTGTCCCATCGTTTCTTTGCTTTTTCCATGATCTGCTGATCCAACGGCCGGACAGCAGCAATGGTTTCATTTATTGTCATCTTTTCTCTCTCCTTACTTCTTTCCTGTTGTAAACACAAGGAATTTACTGAATATGTAATTCAGCACAAGTACCACAAACTGGGTGGCAAATTTCCCTAGCATATCATTCATATGAAACTGTTCTACCAGAAGCCACACGCCGCCCACCTCAATCACCATAGTTGCCAGCCTGGCTCCGATAAACTTACCAAAAGGCTTAATGTGATCCTTCAGGGTCTCACATTTATCCTGAAATACATATTTTGAATTTACCACATAGGCAAAAAGAATGGCAAGGATAATCGAAATAAGATTAGCTGTATTCAGTTCCGTACCTGCTTTACGCAGGATATAAAAGCTTACAAGATTAACCATAGTGGTGCAGCCGCCAAAAAAGACATACCGCACCACATCATTCTTATATAATTTTTTGATCAGTTCCTTCATTTTAATGTTGCTGTTCTCCTGTTCCACGTAATATCTTTGATACAATATACCTTGGCCGTTTCTTTACTTCTTCATAAATCTTGGCAATATAATAGCCTATAATGCCAAGGCTTAACATCACAGCACTTCCGATCATAAGAAGCACGATCAACGTAGTAGTATAACCCTCCACAGCCCGGCCGCCAAAGAACTGCACAAGAGAATAGATCAAAAGGACCAGTGAACAAAGGAAGCATGCTGCTCCTGCTATCGTAACAAACTGCAGGGGCACAGTCGTAAATGCCACAATGTTTGTAAATGCATATTTGATCAAAGACCAGGTGGACCATTTGGATTCACCTGCTTCTCTCTCCTGAACATAAAATCCAACGGTAGTTGTTTTGTATCCTACCCATGCAGACTCGGCCCGGAAAAACATATTCCGCTCCGGCATCGACAAAATACTGTCTACCACCTTTCGATCCATCATCTTAAAATCCGAAGCATTCTTCATGTCAATTCCGGTAGCCTTGGACATGATCCCATAAAAGAAGCCTGCACACTCCTTATGGATCACGCTTTCCTTGCCTCTGGAGAGCTTCACTCCCTCGATCACTTCATAGCCCTTCTGCCACAGTGCGTACATCTGAAGCAGCGTTTCCGGCGGATGCTGCAGATCACAGTCCATCACCGCTACTACATCCCCTTCTGCCTGTGCAAGCCCTGCACAGATAGCCGCCTCTTTTCCAAAGTTCCTTGAAAAATGAATACCCACCACATTTGTATCCTTAAAACCGGCCTTTTTGATTTCTTCCCATGTGCAATCCTTGGATCCATCATCCACAAGAACCAGCTCATAGGCAATCCCTGCTTTTTCCAATTCTTCCTTTAATACTTTGCAGGTTTTTCCAACCATCAGTTCCTCATTATATGCGGGGAGGACAATTGACAGTCTGCTCATAATATAACCTCCAGTCCATAATTCCAGTCAAATTTAACTTCCCCATTATATTACAATTCCATGATCCAGGCAACAACGTTCCGGATTCTTCAAAAAAAGTTAAGATTTCAGGAAGCGGTTAATTTCAGGAAGCGGTTATATTGATCCACATTGCAGGCCGCACACCAAAGTCCAGTTTATCCACAGCTGCACCATAAAAACTGGTAACTCCGCTTTCAGATACATAATTTGCATTTTTTTGTAAAAATCCCGGAGAACGCAGCCACCAGCTGCAGTAACCATAGTCAAAATCTGTTGTTCTCTCCACAGCTGACACTCCCTGCGCCAAAGCATATTCTGTAGGTTCAGCCTGTTTTTCCTGTGAGGTAGGCAGGCATTCTTCTGCTTCTTCCTCACTTAGCAGAAAAATCCTGTCTGAAGTATCTTTTTCTTCCATGAAGAGCTTTTCGTCGCCAAAGGTTTCCCTGTACTTTTCCAAAGAATCTTCATCCATATATTTAACATCTTTTGTGACATGCTCCCACCACTTAAATCTCAGATTTTGAAGTGGGGGCTTCTTGCTCAATGGCTCTACTGAGCCAAGTATCTACAAGCTATC